>JBMCBT010000023.1:0-26728 GCA_048623215.1 Halothermotrichaceae bacterium | reverse complement strand
TCTTTTATCCTCCTTTTTATAGCAGTCCTCTTAATTGAGGACTGAGGGTTGAAACTAATACCTCCAGCTGCAGGCAGATAAGAAACATAAGATAGCAGTCCTCTTAATTGAGGACTGAGGGTTGAAACTGTTTAATTACAGCCCTGCCTTCTTCGATAATTGCATAGCAGTCCTCTTAATTGAGGACTGAGGATATTTAATAATCTTTATTTACAATTGCATCTATCAGCATTTTTTGATCCGGGGTCTTCAAAGAAAAAAGTAATTTGAAAAAAGAGACATAAACTGGTATAATAAAGAAAATAAAAAATGGATAAAAATGCAAAATTGTTTTTAAATAGATATAATTATGCATAATGAAAAATAATAAGATAGGACTGTCTCCGAAAAAAATTCAAATAAAATCCTCAACATCATAGAATATATAATGTTGGGGATTCTGTATATTTTATTAATTTTTATAATAAAACTTTTTTACATATATGTATTTTGATAAACCTATTAACATTTGAATAAGTAAAAATTAGCACAATGGGAGTGATAAAAATTAATTATTTGAAAAAAATTGTATTTGTATTTTCAATGATAATTATTATTTTATCTACAGGAAGTAGTTTTGGGAGTGAAGAGTCAGTTGTTGTACAAATCGAAGACCCTAATTTGGACAATGTAATCAGAGAGCATCTGAATAAAGCAGATGGAAAACTGACTGTTTCAGAGATTGAAACTATTGATAGATTAGATGCTGGTGACTGTGGAATAAAGACTTTAGCAGGTCTAGAAGAAATAACCGAAATTAACACCTGGGATTTAAGAGGGAATCAATTAAAAGATGTAAATGGATTAACAGGTTTAAAAAAAGCAGAAAGACTTTGGTTAAGTGATAACCAGTTAACCAATTTAAAAGGGCTTAGTAATTTAACTGAAGTTAAACATTTAAGCCTATATGAAAATAATTTAACCAACTTAAAGGGACTGGAGAATTTAACGGAAGCGGGTATTTTAATGATATCCGAAAATCCCTTTAAAAATTTGCAGGGATTAAACAATCTAACTTATGTAGAAGATTTCAGGTTAAAGGATAGTACACTGGATAACCTGGATGGGTTAACTGGTCTAACCAGTGCTGGGGAGTTAACTATTTATAATAATGAACTTACAAATGTAGATGGGTTAAAAAATCTTGTTACAGTAGAAGATTTAGATATTTCCCGAAATAGATTAAAAAATATAGACGGATTAGTAGGTCTGGAAACAGCCGATGATATTGATTTGACAGAAAACCAGTTAGAAAATCTGGATGGATTAAAAAGTTTAAGAAAAGTATATGAACTGGATGTAGGTGATAATAATCTAAAGAATGTCAATGGTTTACAGTATCTTGTCACTGAAGGCAAAATAAATAGTCTTGAGTTATCAAACAATCATTTGATTAATCTTGATGGATTTAAAGATATGTCAAAAATAAGACACCTTGATCTGAGTAATAGCCATCTGGATTCTGTTGAAGGACTGGCCGGTTTAAAAGAGATTTATTCATTGGATTTAAGTGAAAATAATTTAAAGACATTAGACGGTCTGAATAATTTAAAAAAAGCAGATAATATTTATTTAAATGATAATAGGTTAACTTCTCTGCAGGGGTTGTCGTCTTTAAAGGAAAGTGAAGAATTAGTAATAAATCTAGAAAATAATCAGCTGACAAATGTTGATGGTCTAGAGAATATTTCAGTGATTGAATCCTTATATTTGGAAAATAATAAACTTACCAATATAGATGGTTTGAAGGGTTTAACTAAAGTGTCTAAAAAGTTATATCTGGATGATAATCCTTTAAAGAATGTGGATGGACTGGATCATCTAAGAATTGTCTGGTCACTGAGTATATGCAACAATCAGCTGGAAAATGTCGATGGACTTATCAATTTGTCTGTAACTGATTATTTAACCCTTAATGATAATAATATAAAGAATGTAGATTCATTAACAAAGCTGTCTACTGCAGAAAGGATAAATCTAAGTAATAATCAAATAGTTAATATGTATGGATTATCTAGTTTGAAAGAAGTAAAAGAATTATATCTTCAAAATAATAAATTAGAAGATGTTAAGGGGTTACATAAATTAAAGAAGGTTGTAGAAATGGATATCAGTAATAATGATTTGACAGATGTAGATGGATTAAAAAGTTTGACTACTGCTGAAATAATAGACTTAAGTGAAAATGAATTGCTTAGTATAGAAGGTTTAAGTGAATTAGAGTATGTAAAAAAATTATATTTATCTGAAAATAAATTAGTTACAGTAGATGGTTTAAATAAACTAGGTGAAAGTATTATAAATTTAGATTTAAGTGATAACAGATTGACCAATATTGATGGATTGTCCAATTTGAGAAGAGTCAAGAGATTATATTTGAGAAGGAATCAATTGACCAATTTAGATAGTTTGAAAAATCTGCAGTCTGTGGAATACCTGTATTTATATAATAATAAATTAGAAAATATTGATAGTCTTAAAAACATAAAAAAAGCAGAATATCTGGGTTTAAGTAATAACCAATTGACTGATGTAGATGGGCTGAATAATTTGTCTAGAGTGCAGGAGCTGGACTTATCAGATAATAAAATAAGAGATATAGAGGGATTAAAGAATATATCTAATATAGAAGAATTGTATATAGATAATAATCAACTTTACCCTATTGAACTAAATGGTGAAGAGTCTGAGCAGGCAGAAAATAATAAAAACTTTATTGATAATCTTAGTGTTAGTTATAGCAAGAAGGATAATAATAATAAAACAATAAATTTTGAAGATATAATACCCAGTACTGATATTAAAGAACTAACATTAGATGACATATCGATAACAGATTTTGATTATGGAAGTGATAGAGATAGTATTGAAAAGGTGATAGGGGAACCAGTAGAAGTTAAATCTTCTATAAGTGAAGAAGATAATGCAATTTATGATAACATTAGGATTTATTATAAAGATAACAAAGCATGTGTTTTTTACTTAACTTCAAACAATTACAGTACAACCCGTGGTGTAAGTGTTGGTGATAAAATTGAAAAAGCAGTTAAATTATACGGTGAGCCTAATACAGTTGAAGTAACAGAGGATTATTTTCAAAACATATTTGTTACTGTGGAGTATAGTTATAAAAAAGATAAACAAAGTTATGTGATTAGATTTACAGCAGATTTAGAAAATGATTTGATTATAGATTTCATTATGATAGGTGATTATAATAGATATGTAGACTAAATGATTTTTATGAATTACTATACAGAAAAGTCAATATTATATTAAGGAGTGTTTATGTTGAAAAATAAAAAGATAATAATCGGAGTACTGACAGTAGTTATAGTTATCTTTATAGGAAGTTATATTTATGTAAATGATGTATTTGTCGGTATGGGTGTTGATATAAAAGGGGAAGGAACAGAAAAAGCTCCTTTTGTTATATATTCTTTTGAGGGACTGGAAAAAATAGGAACAGCAGGATATCCTCTTGATGCATATTATCTTCTGGGAAAGGATATAGACGCATCTCCTACTCAGGATGAAAGCTATAATTACGGCAGGGGTTGGAAAGCAATAGGTGACTTAACTGATATTGATAATAAAGAATGGAAAGGTTTTAACGGTATTTTTGACGGCCAGGGGTACAGCATAAAAAACTTCTATATAAAAAATAACAGTGATTATACTGGTTTGTTCTATGTAATAGAAGAAGGTACAGTCAAAAATATTAATTTTGATAATATTAATATCACAGGGAAGAAATTTGTAGGGGCTCTTGCCTGTATTAATGACGGTACTATTGAAAACATTAGTATTAGTGGTAAGGTGAATGGTGACAACATGATAGGGGGATTGGTTGCTGGCAATGATGAATATGGTATTATAAAAGAATCTTCTTCATCAGCTGATGTAAGTGGTAATTTTTCTTTAGGAGGTTTAGTAGGAGGCAATGCTGGTAAAATAGAAGATTCATATACTACTGGAAATGTAAAAGGTAAAATAGTTGATGATGATAGCGATGATTATTACAGTTTTCAACGTATAGGTGGACTGGTGGGTAATAATAATGGATTAGTTAATAATACTTTCACTACAGGTGATATTTATGGAACATTAGCAGTTGGTGGAGTAGCCGGTTATAATAGAGGAGAAGTTCGAAAGTCAACTGCTGCTGGATATGTTAAAGGTGATGATGATGTAGGTGGATTAGTAGGTTCAAATGAGAATTTAATAGAAAATTGCTATACTACTGCAAATATTAAAGCCAACGGCTCTGTGGGAGGAATAGCCGGAAATAACCAGTGGGGCTCCATAAATAAAACATATACTGTAGGAAGAATTGACGGCAGTTCTTATTCTAATACTAAGGCGGTAGCCGGTAATAATGAAGGGGTATATAATTCATTCTATAGAGTCGGTATGGGAGAGGCATACTGTGCCGGGGAGCGAACAAGTATTTTAGACCTGAAGCAGGAAGAGACTTATAGAAGCTTTGATTATGAAGATGACTGGGATTTTGATGATATCTGGGCTATTGATGAGGGGCACAGTTATCCGTATCTTCGTAATAATTACAGAGATTATCAGTTAAAAAACGGCCTGGTTGAAGAAAATACTTTTAATACAAATCAAAAATATACCAGTGATGATAATTATAGTGGACCAGATATTACAGGAAACGGAAATGAAGAAGATCCATTTATAATTTATACCCTGGCCGGTCTGGAAAAAATAGGGACTAAAGATTATCCACTAAATGCATATTATCGGCTGGGTAGAGATATCGATGCTGGTGTTACCCGAAATAAGGACTATCAAAATGGTAAAGGGTGGATGCCTATTGGTAAAAAGGATAGAATGGTTACTGAATATGATGAGTCTTCCGGAGATCCTTTTACAGGTGTTTTTGATGGTCAGGGTTATAAGATAAAGAATTTATATATATACTGGGTGGAGACAAATAATGCCGGACTGTTTGCTGCAATTGAAGGGACTATTATGAATGTAAATTTGGTAGATGTTAATATTAAAGGTAATAGTGCCGGTGGTTTAGCAGCATCTAATAAGGGTGAGATAGAACATTGTTCGGTTACCGGTATTATTGAGGCTGACAGCACCCTGGGTGGATTGGTTAGTCGTAATGAAGGTACTATAACAAATAGTAAGACAAAAGTTGATATTGAAAGTTTGGGAGATGTAGGTGGATTAGTTGGATTTAATGCAGGTGACATAATAGACTCTTCTGTTGAAGGTAAAGTGGCAGGCAATATATACATAGGAGGACTTACTGGTGTAAACACTGGTACAGTTAGTACATCTCATGCTGTTGTTAACCTGGAAGGTAATATATATATTGGAGGCCTGGTTGGTCTTAATGAAGAAGAAGGAATTATAGAAAAATCCTATGCCAAAGGGGATGTTGCAGGATATGATAGAACATCAGGTGGTCTTGTCGGTCATAATAAAGAAGGAGAAATATTAAGCTGTTATGCTGTTGCTAATGTAAAAAATCATAATTCTGCAGGGGGATTAGTTGGTGTAAACAATTCATTGATAGAAAACAGTTATGCAGTGGGTAATGTAAAAGCAAACTATGATGCAGGAGGATTAGTAGGCTATAATAGAGATACAGTTAATAAATCTTATGCATATGCTGAAATATCAAGTCTGGGTGATTCAGGTGGTTTAATTGGTGATGGAGATGGAGATGTTAATTTTTCATTCTGGAATAAAGAAAAATCAGGACAAGAAGAATCATATGGTGGTAAAGATGTTACAATTGAAGAGATGATACAGGTATCGGCCTATGAGGGATGGGATTTTGAAAATATCTGGACTATAGAAGAAGGAAAAAGTTTCCCTTATTTTTCCTGGCAAAAAGATAATATTTTTTATCCTGAGTTAAAAGAAATTGATGAAGATGAAAGTAATGGAGAAAAAGCTTCTGAGGTAGTTGACAAAAAAAGTTCTGGAGAGATAGAATGGAAACATAAACTGGGTAGAATTAATTCAAGCCCGGCTTTGAGCCCGGATGGTGAAACAATATATATGCTTACAAAAGATGATGCTTTTTATGCAGTAAGTACTGATGGTCAGACAAAATGGAATAAAGATATAGAAAATTTCTACTCCAATCCGGTAATTGGAGAAGATGGGACTGTCTATGTGGTTGATGACAGAGGAGTTAGTAGTAGGTTATATGCTCTGGAAGAAGATGGCAGTGAAAAATGGTTTCTGCCGATTCCAAATGTAGACTCAAGCCCGGCTCTGGGCCAGGATGGTACTATTTATTTAAATATTGATGTTGAGGGTTTAATTGCAGTTAGCCCGGATGGAAATAAAAAGTGGAATTATAATATGGGCAATAGCTACTCAAGTCCGGCTGTAGCAGAAGATGGTACTATCTATATTGTGAATGAAAGAGGATTACATGCTGTAAACCCTGATGGAAGTGAAAAGTGGGTCTGGGAATACCCTTACTTTGATTATTTGAGTGATGGTATATATTCAAGCCCTGCTTTAGCTGCAGATGGAACTATTTATATCGGTAGCCATGAAGAAAAGTTCTATGCAGTTATACCAGATGGTACAGTCAGGTGGGTTTTTGAAACTAAAGGAATGGTTAATTCCAGTGCAGCAGTAGCAGAGGATGGTACTATCTATGTTGGAACTGAAGCGGGTTATCTTTATGCATTAACTATATCTGGTGAAGAAAAATGGAATGTGAAATTAGATGGAGTAGTAGATTCCAGCCCTGTTGTGGGAGCTGACGGCACAATCTATGTAGGTACTGGTATTGATAAATATAATAATTCGGAAGATAAACCGGCTGGTAAAATATATGCAGTAAATAATGATGGTAATAAAAAATGGAGTATAGACACAGGATATATAGACCTTTCCAGTGGAGTAATTAGTGAAAATGGTGTACTTTATATCGGCAGTGATGATGGTTATTTATATGCGGTTAAAGGTGTAAGCATGGGAGTTGCCGATTCAGTCTGGCCGATGTTTGGCCATGATCCTTATCATAGAGGCCGTCAATAAAACAAAAAGCCAACCATTGCGGCTGGCCAATTCGTATATAAAATACGAGGAGGATATTAAGTGAAGATATTATAAAATATATGTTATCCCTTAACGGGTTATCTATAGTATATAATACATAGATTAAAGATAGATTAAACAAAAATTAAAATTGAATTAAAATATTATAGCTCTGGTGATAGAAATTAAAGTTTGCTCTTGTGAGTTTGCCTCGAGGATGGTCAAGTTGTTAATTTAATAAATAGTTAAAAAGAAAAAAGAGTTTAATGGAAAGAATAATATGCGTTATTGACATATGTTCAAAACCGTGGTATAATATAGTCAGTAATGAACATAAGACCAAAAGGAG
The DNA here is from genome assembly GCA_048623215.1 of Halothermotrichaceae bacterium. Classification (GTDB taxonomy): domain Bacteria; phylum Bacillota; class Halanaerobiia; order Halanaerobiales; family DTU029; genus JBMCBT01. Next base: position 19,299 of record JBMCBT010000023.1, on the reverse strand, counting down.
GTGACGCTCATGCCTGGTGGAGATGGAACTGGACCAGCAGGATACGGCCCACTTACAGGAAGAAGGTTGGGTTATTGTGCTGGATATAAGGTGCCTGGTTATATGAACAACGGCCCTGTATATGGCAGAGGTAGAGGAGTGGGTCGTGGTTTTGGCAGGGGTTTTGGACGAGGATTTGCCCGGGATTATGGTTATTATCCTGCTGCACCTGCACCTACTGCTCCTGCAAATCAAACTGAGCAGGATATAGACAGACAGGAAGAAATTAGCTATTTAAAAAATACTGCTAAAGCTTTAGAAAATGATTTAAAACAGATTAAAGAGCGGTTGAATCAACTGGAAGGAAAAAATGATAACTAATAGGCCGTATCTGGTCTGATTAAGCGAGTGGGCAGCCGAAAAAAGGTTTGCCCCACTCTTTTTACATATAACTTGATATGAATAATTATTTGATACACAGAGTGTTGATACATAGAGTAAAGATAGCGACGTCAAATAAGATATGAAGTCTACCATATTATTGATGGAGGTAAATAAATGAAGATAGAATATGACTGTATACCCTGTATATATAGACAGATTCTTGAAGCCGGCCGGATGGTTACTGATGACAGGCAGATAATTAGAAAAATATTAAATGAATTTGCCAGAATGATACCTGAAATCAAAGCAGATGAATCAGCCCCACTGGTGGTAACAAGAATTCAAAATTATATAAAAGATATAACTGATGAAAGTGACCCCTATGCAGAGTTTAAAGAAAAAAATATTAAACTGGCACTAGAACATTATAAAGAAGTTGAGGAAATTGTTGAAAAATCCAGTGATCCTTTACGTGCTGCACTGGTGATGTCAGCTGTTGGGAATTCAATAGATGCCGGTGTTAGCCTGGAAGTAGATATTAAGAGCAATGTCAAAGATGCCGTAAGTTCAGGCTTTAAATATAGTGATAATGATAAATTTAAAAAAAATTTGAAAAGTGCTGATAAAGTATTAATTATTGCAGATAATGCCGGAGAGGCTGTATTTGATAGACTGTTGATTAAGGAGCTTGATGACTTTAATGTAGAAATCATATATGCTGTCCGAGATCAGGCTATTTTGAATGATGTAACACTAAAAGAAGCTCATCAGATTGGATTTGGTGAACACTGTCAGGTTATCAGCAGTGGCTGTGATAGCCCTGGTATGATACTCGATAGAGCCAGTGATGAGTTTCTTAAACTCTATCAGGAAACTGACATTATTATAAGTAAAGGTCAGGGTAATCTGGAAGGTCTGCTGGGAGTAGATAGACCTATTTTCTTTCTTTTAAAAATCAAATGTAATTTAATAGCAGAGAGACTGGGGTCTCAATTTAAAACAGGTGATTTTATATTTAAGTTAATATAAAGATGAAAAGCTAATATGTAAAAAACACGTAATAATTTCATATCCCATAATAGTTTCATATCCCGGAAAAAGTGACTCTTACATTAGAGTCGCTTTTTTTATTCTCAGGAGATTATCTGCTTTCATGAATTTGTGGATTAATCGTAAAGCTAATTTATAATTTATAGTTATAAAACTAATAAAAAATTGATAAATATTAAAAAAATGGTATAATTATAATAGTTTAAAATTATGACAAATTATTCTAGAAAATCAACTGCTAATTTAAAAAACAGATAGGGAGCGGATTTACTTGAAACATTTAAAAAGTTTTGCCCCATTTTTGGTTGACCAGTGCTGGAAAACTGCTATTTTGATGAAATTGAAGGAAACAGGGAAGATACAGGAAAGAAAGATAATGTAGAGACAGCTGACAATATTATTGCAATTAAAACCTTTGCTGATTTAGAAAAGATAGGAAAAATAGGTTATCCTTTTGACCGCCATTATCAATTGGCTAATGATATTGATGCCAGTCCCACTTATGCTGAAGATTATAATGATGGTAAAGGCTGGAACCCGATTGGAGAATATGTTGTATCCACTAATAAAGTTAGGTGTACTGACGATAGATGTAGAAATACTGGGGCTGCGGATAGTAGAACCCAGAAAAAAAAATTATGTATTTGAGGGTTTTAATTTATAAAAGGTGGGATTTTAATGTCAATTTTCCTGTGGATAATTATAAGTCTGCTGTTTATTTTTAGTTTAATTGGAGTAGTGATTCCAGTTATACCAGATACAATACTATTATGGGTTGGCTTTCTCATCTATGAGTTTTTTATGTCAGGAACAGCTTTACCTGTTTTATTCTGGGCAGGAATGTTGGTTTTAACAATCTTGATCCTGGCTTCAGACTTTTTTGCCAATGCCTATTTTGTAAAAAAGTATGGAGGTTCAAAATTAGCTGTAATAGCTGCATTAATTGGCCTGCTTACAGGGACTATCTTCTTAGGGCCAGCAGGCATTTTTATCGGCCCCTTTGTTCTGGTTTTTATTACTGCACTGCTGGAAAAGAAAGAGGGCAGTCAGGCTTTAAAAATAGGAATAGCTACTAGTATTGGTATCTTCAGCAGTACTGTAGCAAAAATTGTATTACAGACAGCAATGATAATCTGGTTTATAATAGTGGTAATATAAATTAAAAAGTGATGTACTGTAAAACTTGATTTGATTCATGGATAAGAAAGTTATAGGTGTGGAAAAAAATTTTTGATTTTTTCCTTGACCCTCCTCTTAGGGGAGCATTTATACTTATAATTACAGGATAAAACTGTGAGAAAGGGTGAGCTTATGTATCAAATAGGAGAATTTTCCAAAATTAACAAAGTAACTGTTAAAACACTAAGGTATTATGATAGAGTTGGTCTATTAAAACCTGCATATGTAGATGATAATAACGGCTATCGTTATTATACTTCAGAACAATTACCGGTAATACATAAAATAATTGCCTTAAGGCAGATGGACTTTTCAATTAAGGAAATTTTAACAATACTTGCAGAAGAGAATACAGCTGATATTTTTAAGAAGAAAAGGAAAACACTCCTGGCAGATATTAAAGAAAAAGAAGAACAGCTAACCCAGATCACACATTATCTTGAAAAAAACAGGGAGGGATTTATAATGTCCTATGAAGTTGTATTGAAAGAACTACCGGAAGTTATTGTTTACTCAAAGAGAATGGTTATTCCAGATTATGATTACTATTTTAAAGTGATTCCAAAGATTGGAGAAGAAGTCAGCAGAGCAAATCCGGATTTGAAGTGTGCTGACCCGGCATATTGTTTTGTGATTTATCATGATGGGGAATACAAGGAAAAAAATATTGATGTAGAGTTCTGTGAAGCAGTAGAGGAAATGGGTAATGATACTGAAGATATTAAATTCAAAAAAATTGATAAAGTAGATAAAGCTGCCTGTGTTTACCATAAGGGTTCATATGATAATCTTGGTGAAGCTTATGCCCATCTTTTTAAATGGATTGAAGATAACAACTATAGACCCAGTGACCACCCGCGTGAATCATATATAGACGGTATCTGGAATAAAGAAGATGAATCTGAATGGTTAACCGAAATACAGATACCAGTAGTGAAAAAATAATCTCCATAGATGGGTACAGTTTTAAAAATGGGTACAGTTGCAAAAAGTAAAATTGTATTGTAAGATTTTCTGTAAATTGGATGATTTTACTGTAAATTGAAGAGGAAAATAAAGAAAAGCCGGGCTATTGTTAACCTAAAAAAATTAAGGGTTGACAATAGCTTTTTTTTATGTAATAATTGTTTCAGTGAATTTAATACATATAGGGATTGTGAGGAATCTTGAATTTCACAATTATTTTAAGGAGGCAGTATATTATGTCAAATAGTATGTCAGAAAGTGTTTCAGTCAGCAATATCTCAGTGAGAGATATAACTCAGGTTGCTCTGTTTGCAGCATTGACAGCTGTGTTAGCTTTTGTTACTGTACCACTACCATTTAGTCCGGTTCCGGTAACCGGTCAGACATTAGGGGTTATGTTGGCTGGGTTGTTTCTCGGCAGCCGTAAAGCTGCATTAAGCCAGATTATTTATGCATTTTTAGGGGGGATAGGTTTACCTATTTTTGCAGGAGGTGGTTCTGGCTTTGGTAGTTTTGTTGGTCCTACTGGAGGTTATATCTGGGGTTTTATAGCAGGTGCTTATATAATTGGTAAATTAGTTGAAATCAAAGAAGAACCTGATTTAATCTGGAAAACAACTTCTCTGGTCATAGGCGGTATTATCGTTATTTACACATTCGGTGTAGCCCAGATGATGATTGTTACCGAAATGAATATAGCTAAAGCTTTTACTGCAGGAGCACTTCCCTTTCTCCCTGGTGATATATTCAAAGTAGTACTTACATTATTAATAGGTCAGAGAGGACTTAAACAACTTATCAACAGGGAGTAGTTGTAATAGGCAGTAGTTGTATTTAAAATCTACTTTCAATAATAATATTTAGCCGGGTTTGCTTTAGGTTGCTTAATAAAGCAAAATCCGGCTAATTTTTATAGTTGATATAATTGACAAATAGTACTTTCTTTGTTAGAATTGTTTGTAAATATTTTTTACAAAAAGTTAATTCAATTAGTATATATTGGGGTTAATAGAGAGGAGTATTGAGAATGAGAGTAGAAGTTATGGATACAACCCTGCGTGATGGTGAACAGACATCTGGTGTAGCTTTCAAGGATGTAGAAAAATTAAGTATTGCCAAAGTATTATTAAAAGAAGTAAAAGTAAATAGAATTGAGGTTGCATCTGCCCGTGTCTCTAAAGGTGAGACAGAGGCAGTCAAAAAGATAACCAGCTGGGCTAAAAAAAATGATTATCTTGACAGGGTAGAAGTACTCGGGTTTATAGATGGCAGTAAGTCCTTAGATTGGATTAAAGAAGCCGGGGGTAAAGTGGTTAACTTACTTTGCAAAGGTTCTTTAGAGCATGTAAAGGTACAGCTTAACAAATCGTTTGATGAACATATATCAGATATAAAAAAAGAAATACAGTATGCCAGTAAACTGGGAATAAAAGTGAACATATATCTTGAAGACTGGTCAAATGGCATGAAAAATTCCCCCGATTATGTTTTTTCTTTTGTAGAAGAATTAAAAGATGAAGCAGTTGAAAGATTTATGCTGCCTGATACTCTGGGAATATTGAATCCAGACAATTCATATAAGTACTGTCAGCAGATGATTGAAAAATTTCCTGATATCTGTTTTGATTTTCATGCTCATAATGATTATGGCTTGGCAATTGCCAATACACTGGAAGCAGTAAAGGCCGGCATGGATACTGTTCATACTACAGTCAATGGTCTGGGTGAAAGAACCGGTAATGCACCACTGTCAAATACTGTGGCAGCTTTACATGACCATTTACAGGTAGAAACTACAATTGTGGAAAAGAATTTAAGAGAGATAAGCAAACTGGTCGAAAGTTTTTCCGGTGAACGAATTCCACCAAATATGCCTGTACTGGGTGATAATGTATTTACACAGGTTTGTGGTGTTCATGCTGATGGTGATAATAAAGGACAATTATATTTTAATGACCTATTACCTGAAAGATTTGGCAGAACCAGAAAATATGCACTGGGTAAAACATCTGGGAAAGCCAGTATACGCAAAAATCTTGAAGAATTGGGTATTGAATTGGAAGATGATGATTTGAAAAAAGTAACACAGGAAGTTATAGAGCTGGGTGATAAAAAGAATAATATCACCCTTGATGATCTGCCCTATATTATTTCTGAAGTACTGGGCAGCTCACTTATAGAGGAAAAGGTAAGGCTGGAAAATTTCTCGATTACCAATACTAATGGTTTGAGTCCGATTGCCATTATGAAAATAAATATTGATGGAGAGGTTTTTGAAGAAACTTCTACCGGTGATGGTCAATATGATGCATTTATGGGTGCGCTGACAAAAGTCTATGATAAGTTGGGTAGAAAACTGCCTATCCTGCAGGATTACCTGGTAACAATACCTCCTGGAGGCAAAACCAGTGCACTTGTGGAAACGGTTATTACCTGGGTAGTAGACGGTAGAGAATTTAAGACAAAATCACTGGATCCAGACCAGACAACATCTGCTATCAAGGCAACAATGAAGATGTTAAATATTATTGAAAATAATGGATATAACCTGTAGGCTTTACTAATATACAATTAAATATATAACATAAAATATGCAATTTGCATATTATAAAATTGAAATCAAACTACAATTTGCAAAAATAATTCTTGACAAATAATACTATATCTGATAAAGTTTAAATCAATACAATAAAAGGCAAAGAATGGGAATAGTAAAAGAGGATGAAAATTCAGAAGAGAGCCGGGTCAGGTGAAAGCCGGTAATTTTCTAAATCTTTGAACTCACCCAGGAGCTGCTGCCTGATCTTTTAGGGTAAGCCGTATCCCCGCGTTACTGGGGTAGATGGTGATAGCCGTCGAAAAGTGAGTCTTTAGGAAAAGACTAACTAGAGTGGTACCGCGGGAAATATATCCCCCGTCTCTTAACAGGAGATGGGGGTTTTTTGTATTACAAATATTAAAATAAGGAGTGAGTAAGAATGAGTAAAGAAGGAAAAAAGAGAAAAATTCATGTGTTGGATACTACGTTAAGAGATGGTGAACAGGTACCGGGAGCAAAACTGAATCTAAAAGAGAAGCTGGAGGTAGCAAGACAGTTAGGCAGATTAAAGGTTGATACTATTGAAGCTGGATTTCCAGCATCATCACCAGGGGATCTGGAAGCAGTAAAACAGATTGCTAAAGAAGTAGGTACAGAAGAGGGCCCCATAATAACCGGGCTGGCCCGGGCTGTCAAAGAAGATATTGACGCTGTCTATGAAAGTGTTAAATATGCTGAAAAACCATTAATCCACATCGTTCTGGGGACGTCCAATATTCACCTGAACAAAAAGTTTAGAAGCTCTAGAGAAGAAATATTGCAGAAAGGTGTAGAGGCAGTTAAATATGCAAAACAACTGGTTCCTGAAGTTCAGTACTCTACCGAAGATGCCGCTCGTTCTGACTTTGAATATCTCTGGCAGACTATTGAAGCTGTTGTTAAGGCAGGAGCGACAATTATCAATGTGCCTGATACAGTTGGTTATGCTGTACCGGAGCAGTTTGGAGAATTGATTTATAAAATAAATCAGAAGCTGAAAAATCTGAATGATGAAGTTCTATTAAGTGTTCACTGCCATAATGATCTGGGTTTAGCTACAGCCAATACCTTAATGGCTGTCAAAAATGGAGCTGATAGAGTTGAATGTACTATCAACGGAATAGGAGAAAGGGCAGGAAATGCGGCTTTAGAAGAAGTAGTAATGGGAATTAAAACAAGAAATGAATACTATCAGGCCTATACTGATATCAATACTGCCGAAATACGTAAAACATCACGCCTGGTATCAAATATTATGGGGCTTGATGTACAGGTTAACAAAGCTATAACAGGAGATAATGCTTTTTCACATTCCTCAGGGATTCATCAGGATGGTCTGTTAAAATCAAAAGATGTCTATGAAATAATCAGTCCGGAAGAAGTCGGCTGTCCCGTGATGGAAATGATTCTGACAGCCAGGTCAGGTAAACATGCATTCAGAAATGCTGTTGAAAAAATTGGATATCAGGTAGATGAAAAAGAATTTGACCAACTTTTTACTAAGTATCTTGAACTGGCTGATAAGAAGAAAGAGATATATTATCATGACCTACTTTATCTGGTAGAAGATTTTATGATTGAAAAACATGGTGAAGAGCATCTTGAAAATAACGGCTCAGGTATAAAGATGTATGAATTATTAACGGCTCAGGTTGTAAGTAACGACTTTTTCCCGACAGCAGCAGTCAGGGTTAAAAAAGGTGAAAAGGTTATCGAAGAAAGTGGTACTGGTGACGGTCCGGTTGATGCTCTATATACTGCGATTAAGGCCATAGTCGATATAGATGTTGAACTTGAAGAATATAAAATCAGTAGTATTTCCAGAGGAAAGGAAGCCCTGGGTAGAGTCGGGATTCAGCTGAAATATAATAATAAGATATATGCCTCCCGGGCTGTAGATACTGATATTATTAAGGCCAGTGCAGTAGCCTTTCTAAATGGCGTGAACAGGATAGTTATGGATGTAATTTAATCCTGACTGCTCATTTTAGCAAATTTAAATTAAATGAAACAGGGATATTAATTAATTACAGCATAGATTTCCCTCTTTTATCAGAAACTAACTAATAAGATAAAAGGGGGTTTTTTTTTGCAGATAGTCCATGCTACATTTCGCTCGGGAGAAGGTAAAGAAGCAGTAGAATTGTTGTCTACTCTGGGAGTTGATATAGAAGATTATAAATTGATAGAATCCAGGTCAGGTGACTTATTAATAATAAATTTGCTCTATGGAAATATAGATGTATTACTTGATAATTTGACCAGTAGGTTTGATTTTGAAGAAGATGAAGAGAGAAGTTTGATTATATTTACACCAGATACTGTAATACCGCGTAATAAAAAGAAAGCAAGCAAGGCGGATTTTCACGCCAGCCGAGAATCTCTGATAACTTTTGCTCAAAATAAATCAAAAATTACATTTGAGTACATATCTCTGGTTGTTTTCTCCTCTGTTATTACCAGTCTTGGTTTAATTCTGGATAATGTAGCTGTTATAGTTGGCGGCATGGTAATAGCTCCTGTTCTAGGGCCGATACTAGCTGTGACAATTGGAATAGTTCTTGGTGATAGTAAATTAATCAAAAAGGGCATATCTGCTGAAATTATGGCAATTGTCTTTGCGGTGATTGTTGGGGCAGTTTTTGGAATGTTGATACCGGATGTTGAGATAACCAACTCATTACAGGTACGTATGTATCCAACTATGGCTGACCTTTTTATAGCTATGGCTGCTGGTGCAGCTGGAGCCTATGCTCTAATAAAAGGTAATCTCGAATCCGGTCTGGTGGGGGTAATGGTAGCAGCTTCATTAATGCCAGTAATGAGTACTATCGGTATTGGTATATCTATGGGTTACGGCACTATGATATTGGGAGCCTCACTGCTTTTACTCGGCAACTTTATCTCATTGTTTTTAACAAATGTTATTATCTTTTACTTCAAAGGGTTAAAACCACAGGTCTGGTATAAGGTAAAGGCCAGACGTATTATTCGCAAAAGCTTATTTTTTATAATTGTGGCAGTTATTTTATTAAGTATACCACTGGGTGCTTTAACTATATATCAATTTTATGAAGAAAAACCTGTAGATGTTATCAAGACTACGATACGTGAAAATTTTGTTGGTGAATGGGATTACCGTATAGTCAATATTGAAATTGAAGGAAGCCTGATTAATGTCTATCTCTATGCTGAAAAAGAACTAAAAAAAACCATGCTCACAGCTATAAAACAGCAGATACAGCAAAAATTGAATCATGAATACAGCATAAACTTTAAAGTAATACCTATTGAGGAATATAAGTTCTAATATTCTTGACAGTTGAGAATGATAAATGTTATAATCTACCCAGTAACTTGTGAAAAAAATAACTAATAAAATAATTATGATAATTACTTATTATTACAGAGAAATTATCTGTAAAATCAAAAAACAATATCTGTAATAAAATGCTAAAAAGCAGTTGTAAAAGGAGGTGGCACTAATTACTATAACGGTATGTATAGGGAGTGGTTGCCATGTTAAGGGCTCCAGAAAAATCATCAATATTTTAAAAGAATATATTAACACCAATAATCTAGCAATTGAGTTGGAATTAAAAGCCTGTTTCTGTCAGAACCACTGTACAGAAGGGGTTGTTGTTCAATTTGAGCAAAAACTTGTTACAAAAATCACAAAAGATAATATAATAAAAAGGTTAGAAAGATATTTACTAGAAAGGGGTATCAATGATGGCGGCAGTAATCAAGACCAGTGAAGCAAAATGTAAAGACTGTTATAAATGTATAAGACACTGTCCGGTAAAAGCAATTGGACTAAAAGATGAGCAGGCCTGGGTTGTTGAGGAAAAATGTATTCTCTGTGGTAAATGTATAGAAATATGTCCGCAAAATGCCAAGTCTACCAGGTCATATCTTAGTCAATTTAGAGAATATCTTGATAATGATGAAAAAATAGCAGTAAGTATTGCGCCTTCTTATCTGGCGGCAGCTGAATATGAAAACCCCTGGAAACTTATCAATACCTTAAGAAAACTGGGAGTTAGTATTATAGAGGAAACGGCTATTGGTGCGGAAACTATTGCTAAAGAATACCGGGCTTTATATGATAATATATGTAATGAGAATGATATTACTTTAAACAGCAATATAGATGATATTAATGATGAAGAAAATACTACTGATGAAAAAAAGAAGGACAGGGTAGAAAATAATGCTCCTATTATTTCCAGCTGTTGTCCTACTGTTGTTAGCCTTGTTGAAAAAAATTACCCGGAATTAATTAACAATTTAGCACCTCTTATTTCACCAATGAAGGTACATGCGCAATTGTTGAGAAAAAGGCTTGGTGCTGACTGGAAGATAGTTTTTATCGGCCCCTGTGTCAGCAAAAAGGATGAATTAAATAAAGTAAGTGTTTTTCGGGATAAAAGCAGTGATTTCAAGGGCCCGGATCTTGTTCTGGACTTTAAAGAAATAATTAGACTTTTCAATAATAAGGGGATTAATCCAGATGCACTTGCTGATAGTTATCCAGACCAGTATTCACAGGCCAGAGCCTACCCACTACACCGCGGTATTTTAGAAGTATCAGGTATTAATGATTCGTTACTGGGTGATGTTATTACAGTCTCTGGAGTTGATGAATTAATAGAAGTTTTTGATGATATTGAAGCTAATACTCAGCTAGGTTTTATAGAAGCTCTGGGTTGTAAAGGAGGATGTATTGGCGGACCTTGTATGGCCAATGATAAAGGAATTATATCCAGGAAAAGTAATCTAATTAAATATATTAATGACAAACAGGTTATGAGGTCTGATATTAATGAAAAACATAGTAGGAATAGGGATAAAACGTGTAAGAAGATTAATAATAAAAAAAGAGTAGAATATAATAATGCAGACCAGAAAGATGTGAATAGCATTTATAAAAATTTACAGAAAGAAATTGAGCTCAGGCGGCAGTACATTCAGGCTGAAGTATCTGAGATACCTGGTGAGGCAGAAATAGAAAAAATATTGTCTCTGACTGGAAAAGTAAACAAAGAAGATGAAACCAATTGCGGTGGCTGTGGATATGCCAGCTGTCGGGAAAAAGCAGTTGCAGTCTATCAGGGACTGGCAGAACCTGAAATGTGTATTCCCTATATGCGGGAAAAGGCTGAGTCATTATCTCATGCAGTTGTAGATAGTTCGGTAAATGGTATTATAATTGTTAATGAGGATATGAAGATACAGGAGTTTAATCCAGCGGCTGACAAAATGTTTAACAGAAATGGTGTCAAAAGTAAAGGTAAACCACTGGAAACTTTTATTAATCCAGCTGATTTCTGTCAGGTAAAGAAAACGCAAAAGATGATCAGTGGTAAGTATAAAGAATATCCAGAATATGATTTAGTTACCAGAGAAAACATATATTATCTAGAGAAATATGGTGTTATTATCGGTCTTATAGCGGATGTTACCAGTGAAGAAGAGCAGAAAGCAGAGATAGATAATATGAAACAGGAGGCACTGGATAAAGCTAAAAGAGTTATTTACGAACAGATGAAAGTGGCTCAGGAAATAGCTGGCCTGCTGGGAGAGAGTACGGCAGAAACAAAAACTACTTTACTGGAATTAATTGATATCATGAACAGAAAAGAGGCGAATACCGGTGAAAATTAAGGTTGATATTGGTATAGCTAATGTCTGTAAGAGTGGTGAAGAAGTCTGTGGTGATACAACCCAGGTCATCGAGGGCAAGGATTCTACTACGGTAATACTCTCTGACGGCCTGGGTAGTGGTATAAAGGCCAGCATTTTATCGATTTTGTCAACACAAATAGCATCAAGAATGCTGAGAAAGAATGTAGACCTGAAAGAGGTATTTTTAACAATAGCTGATACCCTACCTATCTGTAAAAAAAGAGGTATTGCCTATTCAACTCTTTCTATATTAAAAGTAAATACTGATGGACAGGCTCATCTCATAGAATATGATAATCCATCTATGATATTGATTCGTAATAATGAAATGGTATCTGTCAAAAAAATAAAAAGAAAAATTGCTGATAAAGAAGTATATGAAGCTTTTTTTGAACTAAAGCTGGGAGATTTATTGATGATGATCAGTGATGGTGTTATTAATGCTGGTGTCGGCGGCCTTTTTAAGCTGGGCCTGGGAAGAAACAGGCTGCTGAAAAATATATTTGACCGGCGTATTTCAACTCAATCGGTTGATGAAGCTGCCCGTAAAATAATTGGGCTAACTGAAGCCTGTTATCTGGGCAAACCGGGTGATGATTCTACTGCAGTAGCAGTTAAACCGCGTAAGGCACGGTCAGCCGTAATTTTAACCGGGCCTCCAGCTGAAAAAGATATTGATGAAATTGTGGTCAAAAGGTTTGCAGATTATAATAATCATACCAGGATAGTCTGTGGTGGTGCTACCGGGAATATGGTGGCCCGTGAACTTGGTAAAGAAATTGAAACCAGTATGGACTATATAGACCCCAGTGTACCCCCAGCTGCAGTAATTGAAGGTGTTGATTTAGTTACCGAAGGAATCCTGACCCTAAATAAATGCCTGGGAAAACTGGAACGGGTATTATCAGGTGCCAATTCTTATCAAACAATGAGAAATACTGGAAATGTGAAAAAGTTTCAAACTCAATTATATTCAGACACTGCAGCTACTGCTGGATATTTTAAGGATAATGTTACAAATCATGCTGTTTATATGGATGATGTTCCAAATGATGCTGGTGATATTAAAGAAGATATTACCGGTACTGCTGGAAAGGTTAAGGATAATGCTGATTCAACTGATGGTGCTACAACTTTGTTTAGACATATTCTTAATTCTGATTCAATTACTATTTTAATGGGAACAGCTGTAAATCCTGCTCATGAAGAATTAATGGAATCATTACAGCTTAAACCAAGGCCCAAAGTTGTAGGAAAGATGGTAAATATTTTACGAAAACATGGTAAGGAAGTTAATATTGAGTCTTTTTAAGGAGGGATAGCCATGGAGAAGATACCTGTTGAAGTTTGTGTGGGAACTTCCTGTCATTTAATGGGTAGTAATTTGATTCTGGAGTTTCTTGAGACTTTATCTGATAATATAAAAGATAAAATAGAAATAAAATATCAAAATTGCATGAATGCCTGTGATAAAGGGCCGCGAGTTAGAGTCGGTGATATTGTACTATCACAGGCAACACCAGAGATGGTAGAAGACGAAATAAAAAAAAGGCTAGTAGAATAAGGGTAGGTGAAAAAAATGACGCAAATATTATCTGAAGTAACCAAGATTAGAAGAAAAGTATTAGCAGAAGTTGCCTCTCTTTTATTTAAGGATAGACTTGTTGAAGAAATCGAATCAATACCTGTAAAAATAACCGAAGAAGGAATCAGCAGGTATCGCTGCTGTAAATATAAAGAAAGAGCTATTTTAAAGGAAAGAATAAAACTGGTTCTGGGAGCAGATTTATCCCTGGTAGATAAAGAAAAAAGATTGAGTGAAGTAGCTGAGGAAGCACTTACAGGTAAATTTGATAACCTGGAAAGCTCATTTATTTCAATTATAGAAGAGGCCTGTGACCATTGCTCTATTGATAAAATATTTGTTACCAATGCCTGCCGGAATTGTGTTGCTCACAGCTGTGTCAACACCTGCCCCCGGGATGCCGTCAAAATTGTAAATAATAAAGCATTTATCAACCAGGAGCAGTGTATAGAATGCGGTCTTTGTGTTCAGGCCTGTCATTATGGGGCAATCATGGAAATAGAAAGACCATGTAGTAGAGCCTGTTCTGTTGAAGCAGTAGTACCTGGAGATAAAGCAACAGCCAGTATCAATAGTGAGGACTGTGTAGAATGTGGTGCCTGTATTGTAGCCTGTCCTTTTGGTGCTGTTTCATTCAGGTCTGATGTTACCAGAGTGATTAGAATGTTAAAGGATGATTCAATGGAGGTAAATGCACTGGTAGCCCCTTCTTATATAGGACAGTTTGGTAAAAGAGTGGACTGGAATATATTGAAAAAAGGACTGGAAAAAATGGGCTTTAGTAGTGTACACATGGTTGCTGAGGGGGCTGATCTGGTAATTGAAGAAGAAGCTGAAGAATTGCAGGAAAAAATAGATAATAAGGAGGGAATAATGTTTAATTCCTGCTGCCCATCATTTAAGCAGCTGGTAAAGAAATATTACCCGGAGTTAAGCAGTAATATTTCTAAGACAGAATCACCAATGATAAAGACTGCAAGAATATATAAAAGTAATATTGCAGAAAACAGCAGAGAAAAATCTGTCAGGTGTGTGTTTATTGGGCCCTGTCTTGCCAAAAAAAATGAAGCGGCTGCACAGGAAGACAATATATTGGATAGTGTCCTGACTTATGAAGAGCTAACAGCTATGTTCGTAGCTGCAGAGATAAACCTGGCTAAATTGAAAAATCAAAATCAGAGCAGCAGTAATGGAGATAAGGTCAAAAATGATGGTATGAAGATTAGTAGGGATAACAGCAGTCAACAGCTGCCGTCAATATCAGCAGTGAATTTTTGTGCTGCCGGTGGAGTGGGCGCAGCTATAAGGAAAGGAAGCCCTGATAGAGAAATAAAAGTGCAAAAGGCAGATGGGATCAGCAGCTGCCGGCAGCTTTTAAACAGGGTAAAAAAAGAAGCTGTTGATGCTGATTTTATTGAAGGTATGGGCTGCCAGGGTGGATGTATTGGTGGGCCCGGTACTTTAACAAAGCCAGGAACTGCCCGGGCTATTTTAAAGCGAAATACTTCACACATTTATTAAATTTCACATAATATATAGGGTCATCAAAATGTGCTGGAGGGATTTTATTGATATGAATGAGGTAAATATAGAAATAATACAGACAGATTTACTTATTATTGGAGGAGGGACAGCAGGATGTATGGCTGCTGTTAAGGCCAGTCAGAAAGATCCTGAGTTAGATGTGCTGATACTGGAAAAAGCTCACATAGAACGAAGCGGCTGTCTGGCAGCAGGTATGAATGCAATAAATGCTTATATAAACCCTGGCGAAACTCCCGAAAGTTTTGTCAGGTATGTACGTGCTGATGCAATGGGGCTGGTCAGAGAAGATCTGGTTTTATCAATGGCAGAAAGACTAAATGAGGTAGTTCAGGAAGTTGAAAGCTGGGGGCTTCCTATTGAAAAAGATAGTGGGGGAAATTATGTTTCCAGAGGGCGCTGGAATGTAAAAATCAATGGTGAAAAGTTAAAACCGATTATAGCCGATAAAGTTCTTGAATCAGGTGCCAGGGTAGTTAATAGAGTAGTGGTAACCAATCTATTAGTTAAAGATGGTAAGGTTGAAGGTGCTGTCGGGTTTGGTGTAAGGAATGGCAAATTTTATATTGTGCAGGCAGAAGCAGTAATTATAGCAACCGGTGGAGCTGCCGGTATCTACCGTCCGAATAATGAAGGTTCATCTCATCATAAAATGTGGTATTCGCCTTTTAACACCGGTGCTGGTTATGCTGTCGGTATCAGGGCTGGAGCTGAGATGACTTCTTTTGAAATGAGATTTATCGCTTTAAGGACAAAAGATGTTATAGCTCCTACCGGTACACTTGCTCTGGGTTTTGGTGCCGCTCAGGTTAATGCCCGGGGAGAGAGATTTATGGCCGAAAAATATAATCACATGGGAGCAGAAGGTGCACCAACACCACTAAGAGTATATGGCCCAACACAGGAAATAAAAAATGGTAAAGGCCCGGTATTTATGGATACCACACATTTAAGTGCAGATGATGTGATTGAATTAAAGAAAAGTTATCTCAATATGTATCCTGAATTGGTATTATCCTGGGCAGCCAATGATTTTGACCCGGCGAAAGAGCCTATAGAAATACAGGGGACAGAACCCTATCTTGTCGGCGGGCATACACAGTCTGGTTATTGGATAGGTGCTGACAGGCAGACAACTATTGCTGGGCTTTATGCAGCCGGCGATGTTGCCGGTGGAGCTCCTTACAAATTTGTCAGCGGCTGCTGGGCTGAAGGTGCAATTGCTGCTGAGAGTGCTGTTGATTATATAAATCAGCTCGATGGTGTTAGCGGGCAGACTGGAAATGATAGCCGGCAGATTGCAGACTATGAGCCGTATGTTACAGGTGATTTTTACCGGCAGATTGTAGAAAATCTACCAGGTGTAGAATTGACTAATAAACAAGATATTTCAGATACAGGTAGTTTATTTGCTGAAGATTCAAGTTTTATAATTAATGAAATAAAACGGGTATATTCTCCGTTAAGTAATAATGATGGTGTAAGTGCCGAGGAAATGGAAGAAAGACTGCAGAAAATTATGGATGAATATGCCGGTGGTGTCAGCCGCTATTATGAAATGAATGAAAGTGAATTGAAACTGGCTTTAAACAAATTAAAACATTTGAATTCACAGGTTAAATATTTGAAGGCAGATAATTATCACCAGTTGATGAACTGCCATGAAGTCATTGACAGAATAGATATTGCTAAAGTACTAATAAATCATCTTCTATACAGGGAAGAAACCAGATGGCCTGCCTACCAGAGTAGAGTGGATTATCCCAACCTTGATGACCGCAGGTGGTTAAAATTTGTTAACAGCAGAATGGTTGATAATAGGCTGGAAATGCTGGAAAAACCATATAAAAAGCTTGTGTCAGGTGACCGTTACGTACCCTAAGCATTCGTAAATTTAGCCTCTGTCATATTATAAATATAAATAATAAGGAGGGATTAATCTATGAGTATTAAAATAAATTTAGAAAAATGTAACAGCTGCAATGGTCAGGAAGAGCCGTTTTGTGTAAAATACTGTCCTGGTAATTTGCTGGCAATTGATAAAGATAGTGGAAATCCGTACATAAGAAGTGAAAGGGACTGCTGGGATTGTATGGTCTGTGTAAAAGCCTGTCCCTTTGATGCTATCGAGACCAAGCTACCCTATCAGCTGGCCAGCTATAAAGCAAGCTTGACTCCCAAAGTATATAAAGAAAGAATTGTATGGCGTTTGAAGGATATTAAGGGAAAAGAAGAAATTTTTGAATTAAAAACAAGTAGTTAAAACAGTTAATAGGTTAATACGGCAGATGTGAATAGTTAATACTGGTAGATATAATGATAGTGTAAATTCACCTAAAACAGCTATTATATATCAGGTATTTTCCAAAATATATTATGGTACTTTTACGGGTGTATATCTTAAGATGTACACCCTTATGTTTATTTAAAATTATCAGCAAAAATCTTAGAACAGTTAAAGACTGGAGAAAATGTTTTTGATTTATTCGAAAAATCATTTACATTATCGACAAAAGGAAAATGGTATGCCTATAAAATTTTAAATAAGCCGGACTCTATTAAAAAAGAAATTATTGAATTCGATGAAGTTAGTTTTACGAATAATTTAGAGAAACAAAGTCAAAGGAATTAGCAAATTGTTATAGAATATAAATTATTGGGTAAGGGTATATTGAGAATCAAGGGGGTAATCAATATCTATTTCGTATATCTTTTTTTAGTATCCATCTTACCAGGTATTTTGTGGGTCTGGTATTTTTACCGGCAGGATAGGTATGATCCGGAGCCTAAACACCTGATAGTCCGGGACTTTATCTGGGGTATCGTATTAGTAGTACCGGCCGGTCTACTGGAAAGGCCTTTTGGTTCAATTCTAAACCCGCAGACACCACTTTTGTTATTGTTTATCGGAACAGTCTTTGTAGTAGGGGTTGTAGAAGAAGGGCTGAAATCTTACGCGGTATACAGGCTACATTATAATCATCCCGAGTTTGACGAACCTGTAGATGGTATTATCTATGGTGTGACAGTAGGGCTGGGTTTTGCTGCATTTGAAAATCTGTTTTACACTATCTTATTTGGTTATCGGGTAGGGTTGGTTCGGGCTGTATTAACCAGTCTGGCACATGCATCATTTACAGGTATTTTTGGGTATAATCTTAGCCAGGCAAAAGAGACATCTGATAGGGCGCGTATTATATATGGATTTTTACTGGTGGCTCTTCTACATGGTATTTATAACTTTTTAGTGATTGCAGGATTTATGGATACATTTTATACAATAATAGTAATTACGGTACTCCAGCTTTATCTGGCCTCGTTGATCCGTGGAAGTAATGCAAAGTCGCCCTTTAAATAATATTTTCATGGTATATAATATTAAATGTTGGTTGATTTAAGCAATATTTTAAACATTCAGGAAAATTGTTAACATTTATTTTGACAGGATTATTAGCAAATCTATCTTCATATGTAATATAATATTAAAAATAATTGCTAAGGGGAGGAAATATGGGAAATTACAGTTATGATGTTATAATTGTTGGAGCTGGACCAACAGGAATATTTACAGCACTGGAATTAATTTATAAGAGTAAAAACAAGTTAAATATATTAATACTGGAAAAAGGAAAAGATTTAGAAAAACGTATTTGCCCTATGAATGTCAATAACACCAGTTGTGTTAAATGTAATAGCTGTTCTATTGTATCAGGATGGGGAGGAGCAGGTGCTTTTAGTGATGGTAAATTGAGCCTATCGCCTGAAATAGGTGGTAATCTTCATGAATATATTGGCTGGGAGCGTCTGGCTCAATATATAGAATATGCTGATGATATTTATCTTGACTTTGATGCACCTGATAGAATCTTTGGTGTAGATGATGGTAAGTTGGAGGAAGTCAAAGAAAAAGCTATTAAGGCTCAGCTAATGTTTATACCGGCCAAATTACGCCACCTGGGAACCGGATACAGCCAGACAGTACTACAGGCTATGCAGGATTATCTGGAGGAACAGGGTGTAGAAATCCAGTTTGATACAAATGTCAAGAAACTGATAGTAGAAAAAGGTAAAATAACTGGAGTCAAAACTGGAGAAAGAAATTATATTACCGCAGAGTATGTAGTGACGGCTCCCGGAAGAGAAAATGCAGAATGGTTAAGTAATGAAGCTAAAAGGCTTGATATAAATATGACGATAAACCCGGTTGATATCGGGGTAAGGGTTGAGTGTCCATCAGTAATAACTAAAGAGTTGACAGATAATATATATGAATCAAAACTGATTTATCAGACGCCTACTTTTGATGATAAAGTAAGAACCTTCTGTATGTCACCTTATGGTCAGGTTG
>JBMCBT010000022.1:0-26965 GCA_048623215.1 Halothermotrichaceae bacterium | reverse complement strand
ATGATATGAGTTTTAATGAATTTGTAGATAGAGTTGTTTGTATGTACCTGGAAGAAGTTTATACTCTTGATAAGTAAATAAAATATATTTAAATGTTAATCCACCTAAATAGGTGGATTTTTATTTTGTGTTAATTATATATTTATAAGAAAAGTTTTGAAAATTATGAATCAGAAATAATTAAAGAAGTAATAGGTTAAAATACTTTAGATACAAATGATAATGATTATTATTATTTGAAATTATTATAATTAACATTTATAATATATGTATAATATAAGATATACTTAAGGCTTTCAGGATAAAACAGTTGAAGCAATAAGATTAATGTGATAAAGGAGTTTATTATGAGAGAAAAAAAGGTAAAATTAATATATAATCCAGCTGCAGGTGATCATACATTTCCTGACTATCTGGATGAGTTTATTGCCAGGTTTCAACAGGCTGGTTATAGGCTTGATATCTTTAGAAGTCTTAGAAAAGGGGATCTGTCTGAAGGTCTTGAAAATATTGATGAAGATAAATATGAATCAATATTTTTAGCTGGTGGTGATGGTTCAATCAACATTATACTAAATGCGATGATGGAAAAAAGTATTGATCTACCTTTAGGCATTATACCTGCCGGTACGGCCAATGATTTTGCTTCTTTCTTAAATATGCCGGATTCTTTTGAAGATTGTTTTGATTTACTATTAAAGCGAAATTTGTATAAAGTTGATATTGGCTGTGTTAATAACAAGTACTTTATTAATGACTGTGTCGGTGGTTTGTTTTCTAGTGTATCTCATAAAACACCACAGCAGAATAAAAATAGGCTGGGTATGTTTGCCTATTACATGAATGGGGTTAGGAAGATAACGGAATTAAAACCTATTCCTCTTAAAATAACTACTGCTCAGGAAGTTATTAAAGATAATTTTTATCTCTTTTTAATACTGAATAGCAAAGGTGCTGGTGGATTTAGAAATCTGGCACCTGATGCTGAAATAGATGACGGGTTATTTGATTTTATAGGAGTTAAATCCAGAAATATCTTTAACTTATCTACTTCAGTAATAGATTTTTTGCGAAACAAAAAACCTTCAAATGATAGCATCATTTATCGTCAGAGCAATTATTATAAAATTGAAAGGTTTGATAATAACCAGAATAAATATTGTGATACTGATGGAGAAGAAGGGCCTCCTTATCCATTGGAAGTAAAGGTACTGCCGCAAGCATTAACGGTATTTAAAAATAAAAATTAAAAATTTGTTTCCCCGCCTGTTTTTTAAAAGAAAACAGGCGGGTTTTGTTTAGCAGGTATTGACAAATAAATATTAAAGCTATAAAATAATAGTGATATAGTATGGTAGTGCAGTATTTATAATTTGCAATTAATTAAGGAGGTTTTCATTATGAAGAGGAGAATAATGTTTTGTGTTTTATTGTTATTAGGTTTTATTGTAGTCGGAGGGAGTGTCCTGGCCGAAAATGAACTGGAAGCGGATTTGAATAAAGTGGACAACTTATTTAACAATATGAATCAAGCAGGTGAAGAAAAAGCATTAAAGCTTATAAAAAAGGCAGTTAAATTAGCTGATAATCTGGTTGAGAAATATCCTGACAATCCCAGGGTTTACTGGATGGCAGCTTCAAGCTATAGTAATTTATCTTATTTTAATGTTGAAAGCCCGGTAGCAGAATTAAGGAAGGGAAAGATGTATGCAGAAAAATCAATAGAGATAGCCCCAGATAGAGGTAGAGGATATTTTTGGTTGGGAACAATAATAGGCCAGATAGGGCAGGAAGAGGGTATAATGAAGAGTTTATCCAGTGTTGAACCAATGAGAGATAATTTAGAAAAAGCTTTAAAACTTGATCCTGATTTTGCTCCTGCTTATGATGTAATGGGGCGCCTTTATACTCAGGCACCTGGCTGGCCTTTAAGCATTGGAGATGATGAAAAAGCTGTGGAATACAGGAAAAAAGCAGTAGAGTTAAAACCTGATAATTTAAGTTACCAATGGGCATTATATAATAATTATTTAGAATTGGACAGAGAAAAAGAAGCTATACATATACTTAAAAGAATAATAATAAAGACCAAAAGTAGTAAATATTCTGAGAAAGAAAGTAAAGCCTACAGGAAAGAAGCAGAAAAAGCTTTAAAAGATCTGGAAGGTTGAGTCGAAAATGTTGTAGGTGTAATAATTGGCCTTACTGGATATAATAATAGCCGAGGTGAGATAACTTAATGGTCAAAAAATTGAAGTGGTTTCTGATTTTTGTCCCCATTAGCCTTGGGGTTTCTTATTATCAGGACGGTTCAATCTGGTCTTTTATGACATCTGCGTTAGCTATTATACCTCTGGCGGCATTAATGTCTGTACTTACTGACAGACTCAGGTCACACTTGGGGAGTAGTTGGGGTGGTTTGATAAATGTTAGTTTTGGAAATGCCACAGAATTAATCATTTCTATTTTTGCTATTTATGATGGATTATTAAATGTTGTTAAAGCTAACATTACCGGGTCTATTGTTATGAATTTACTATTGGTTTTAGGGATGTCTTTTTTTATTGGAGGTATAAAGTATCAACGGCAGGAGTTTGATAAACTGCTGGCAATTACCAATAGTGCAATGTTAATGCTGGCAGTAATTGGCATGCTGGTGCCAGCTATTTTTTATTTTGGCTCTTCTAATATTAGAACGACTGTTCTCGGCAAACTAAGTCTGGGAGTAGGTTTTGTATTGTTTAGTACATATATAGCCAGTCTCTATTTTACGCTTTTTTTTCATGAAAAAGAAAAAAGGGATATTAATAATCAAGATCAGAATCAGAATCAGGAAAAAAATACTGACGATAAAAGTAGTTTAATTAAAAACGTGGTTTATTTATTTTTAACAACTTCTTTTATAGCTGTAGAGGCTAATATACTGGTAAGTTCTATCGGAGTTATTCAGGAAAGGTTTGATATATCTCCAATATTTATAGGTATAATTATTTTACCATTAATATCAAATGTAGCGGAAAATACCACAGCTGTTAAAATGGCCAGAGAAAATAAAATTGATTTAAGTATTACAATTGCAATTGGTTCCAGTATACAGGTTGCTTTATTTTTAGTGCCGTTATTAATATTTTTTAGTCATATTATAAACCAACCCATGAATGTACTTTTTAATCTACTTGAAATCAGCTCAATAGGTCTGTCTGTACTTGCAATCAATGTAGTTTATCTTCAGGGTAAATCAAACTGGTTTGAAGGTCTTCAGCTAATAGCATCATATTTAATAATTGCTATTGCATTTTATTTTGCCTGATAGTCTCAAGTTGATAGTACAATAAGCAGGTTTAATTAAGAGTATTTTGTAATTTTAGATAATAGTTAGTTTTGTGTAGGAATTTTCAATTTTTGTCCTGGATAAATAGTATTACTGTCAAGATTATTTAATGATTTTATATTTGCAACTGTTATACCATACCTCTGGCTTATTTTCCACAAAGAGTCCCCAGGACGTACTGTATAAATAAAGAAAGAATTATCAGTAGGTTTTGAGCCATCTTTAGGGTGTTCCGGGAAAGTTCCTGATGAAAAACTATGTCTTATAATAACCGGGGTTCCTACTGATACTTTAGCATATACCTGTTCTACATCATCATTATACATTCTGACACAGCCGTTAGAAACAGCCTGGCCGATTAACCAGGGTTGATTGGTGCCGTGAATACCGTGTTCTCTCCAGGTGAATTTCATCCATCTACTTCCAAGCACACCACCTGGGTTCAGTATTTTATTTATAATTTGAAAATCACCTGTAGGAGTAGGTGTGGATGGTTTGCCGATAGCAATCGGGTAGGAATTAATTATTTGACTATTCTTTTTAAGCATCAATTTTCGGCTGTTTAGTTCCAGATATAGATGATATCCCATGTTAACCTCCTTAGTTATGAAATTTACTTATTAATCATATTACTGGTGAAAATTGGCTAAAACTAGAATATTATATTCATTGATAAAAACTATCGTGTTTGTAAATTAATGAATTAAATAAATAATAGTATAAATTACCAGCAGGAGAACCCTATAACAGATAGCATACACCAATGATATATGTTATAATATTATATGTCATAGTCGTTATCTTGCTGTACTTGGTATAAATAGTTATGGGAAGAGGGGTTAGTGTGAGAAAATATTTAATAGTTTTTATAATTTTAATTATGGTTATTACTTATATTAGCTATCATTATAGAGAAAGTGCTGCTGTAGTTGTTTCTGATAATATTACTACAATTAATAATATAGAGACTTCTTCTTTGAAAATATTAACATATAATATCAGGCATGGTAGAGGGGTAGATGATCAAGTTAATCTGGAAAGGATTGCTGGAATTTTAAAAAAGACTGGAGCAGATATAATTGGATTAAATGAAGTAGATAATCGAATGAAAAGAAGTTCTTTTAAAAATCAGGTCAAATTTCTGGCTGACCGGTTAAATATGAATTATGTCTTTGGCCCGGCCCAAAAAAATTTGTCAGGTAGTTACGGAAATGCTATTTTAACAAAATATAGTATTGCTGAAGCCGATAATACTATATTACCAGTACGGAAAAATTCAGAAAAACGTGCTTTAATTCAGGCAAAAGTTGTACTTCCAGACAGCCAGGAGTTTGTTATTATGAACACTCATTTATCGCTTAGTTCTGAGGAAAGAACAGAGCAATTAGAGACCATAGAAAACATTATAAGCAAAATGGAGGGAGGCCAATATATCTTAATGGGTGATTTTAATTCTGATGTATTAGATAACTTTTCCTTATTACCATTGGTAAATGAAAAGACTTATCCATCCTGGAAACCAGAGAAAGCAATTGACCGTTTTTATTCCAATATTAACCCAGCTCAAATAATTAAAAGTTTTACTATAGTGGAAAGAGCCTCGGATCATTTACCAGTATTAATGGAAATTGACTTCAGTGCCGATGTAAGTTAATGCTCATCAATAACGATATACTTAATATTGATTGTTGATATTGCTGTGTGTAATGAGGTGTTGAGCTGAAGGAATAAATTCTGGAGGTGTAGATTATATGAAATATACAGAAGGAAGTATTGGTAGAGTATTTATATTACGACTGGAAGATGGAGATAGAATTCCAGAGTGTATAGAGCAGTTTGCAGATATGAAGAAAATTAAAGCAGCTGCCGTATATTTTCTGGGTGGTACCAGAAAAGAAAGTCAGGTTTTTGTTGGGCCAGAAGAAAATATTGATAATGGTATAAAAGCAAAACAATATAATGAAAATACGGATATTACTATTCATCCTATGGTGACGAAACTTACAGGAACCAGTGAGGCAGTAGGCCTGGGGACTTTATTTCTGGATGAAGAGAGTAAGCCTAAATTACATCTTCATTCTTCTTTTGGAAGAGAGCAGAAAACAATTACCGGATGTACCAGAAAAGGTATTTTCATCTGGCAAATTGGAGAAGTTATAATTTTAGAAATCAAAGGCACATCGGCTGGGAGAAAAATTGATTCTAAAACAGGATTTGAATTACTGTCACTGGATGACTAGCAGAATTGGCTGAGGAAATTTGGTTTTCCTGCAGATAAATAGATAAAAAGAGATAGATGATTATGTACATAAGAAATAAAATATATTAGTTAGATTTATGAAGCTTGCTATAAGACCATGTAGTATATACTACATGGTTTTTGTTTTTTTAAATAGTTATTGTACATAATAAACAGTACGAAAGGAGGTTTTATTTTGGGGGAGATTGCCAATGGGCATTTGTTATTAATAGGTGGTGCTGAGGATAAGGTTCATAAAAAATTAATACTCAAACATTTTGCCGAACTGGCTCAAAAACAGAAATCATATTTGACAATACTTACTTCTGCTACTTCGGAACCGAAAAAAGCCGGTCGAAAATATAAAAAGGTATTTGAAGATTTGAATTTATGTGAAATAAAGATATTACATATTTCCAGTAGAGATGCTGCCGAAAAAAAAGAAAATGTAGAATTAATCTTAAATAGTGGTAGTATTTTCTTCACTGGTGGTGATCAATTGAAAATAACAAGCATTATAGGAGGGACCCCTGTTAATAGAGCAATCCATCAGGCTTATGAAAATGGAGCTTTAATTGCCGGAACAAGTGCCGGTTGTTCTGCAGCCAGTGATGTTATGATTATTGGAGGGGAAAGTGATGACAGTCCTAATTTTAAAAGTGTTAATCTTGCACCAGGTCTCGGCCTGATAGAGGAAGTTGTAATAGATCAGCATTTTGCACAAAGAGGCCGTATAGGAAGATTATTAACAGCTGTAAGCTATAATCCTCATATCCTCGGTATTGGTATAGATGAAGACACTGCCATTGAAGTAAATAAACAGGCCGAATTTAAAGTGCTGGGAAGTAATGCAGTAACTATAATTGATGGAAAAGGTATAAAAACCTCAAATATATCTGAAATTAATCAGGAAAAGGCTCTGGCAGTTACAGATGTTAAGCTGCATATTTTACCAGATGGCTACAAATATGATTTACAGAAAAGACAGGTAATAAAGGAGGATTAGCAGTGAAGATATTAAATACTAAAGTATTATCTGGACCTAACAAACATGCATATAAGCCAGTAATAGAGGCAAAAATAGACCTTATGAAATATAATTCTATAGAGAGCAAAGAAATGAAAGATTTTAATAAAAAGCTGCTGTCAGCTTTTTTAGGCCTAAAAGAACACCATTGTTCCAGAGGACGTCCGGGAGGTTTTGTAGAAAGGCTTAATGAGGGAACCTATTTGGGTCATGTAGTTGAACACCTGGCTTTAGAACTGCAGGCCTGTCTGGGCTATGAAGTTTATTATGGAAAAACATTCTGGTGTAAAGAAAGTATTTATAAAATAATTTTTGAATATAAAGTAAAAGAGATTGGATTATATGCTGTAAAAAGTGCAGTAAATGTAGTTAAGAGTCTAATAGCTAATAAGAATGTGAACCAGTCTAAGATAATAAAAAAAGGAGAAAAGATAAATAGAAAATATGGAATAGGACCAAGTACTAAAGCTATACTGCAGGCTGCCCGTAGAAAAGATATACCAATAATACCTATCGATAGGCTAAGCAGTTTATACCAACTGGGATATGGTAAAAATCAGCAGAGGATTGAGGCAACTATTTCTTCCCGGACTTCCTGTATTGGAGTGGATATAGCCTGTAATAAAATGCAGACAAAAGCTATACTTGAAGATTGTGGGCTGCCTGTTCCTCCAGGGTATGTTATAGAAAACTTAAAAGATTTAAAAAAAGTGATCAAGAAGTTGAATATGCCGTTAGTAGTAAAACCTGTAGCAGGAAGCCATGGTAAAGGAGTCACTCTTAAAATTTATAACTGGTATAGTTTAAAAAAGGCTTATTATAAAGCAAAAAAATACAGCAGGAAGATAATAGTTGAAGAGTATCACCAGGGTAAGGATTATCGTTTATTAGTAGTTGGTGGTAAAATGGTGGCTGCTGCAGAACGACAGCCTCCATTTATTGTCGGAAATGGCCAGGATAAAATAAAAGAATTAATTAAAATAAAAAATAGTTCTAATTTACGAGGAGAAGGACATGAAAAACCTTTAACAAAAATAAAAATTGATAAATCATTAGAAAATGTTTTACAGGATCAACATTATACTTTAGATAGTATTCCTGAAAAGGATGTAAAGGTTTTATTAAGGTATAATGGCAATTTAAGTACTGGAGGCACTGCCGCCGATGTAACTGAAAAAGTTCATCCTGAAAATAGATGTGCGGCTGTCAGGGCAGCCCGTTTGATCGGTCTGGATATAGCTGGTATTGATATATTAACACCAGATATTAGAATACCTTTAAATCACCAGCAGGGAGCAATAATAGAAGTAAATGCTGCACCGGGAATCAGAATGCACCACCATCCTTCTTCAGGAAATTCTATTGATGTAGCCGGAGATATAATAAACTATCTTTTTCCAGAAAGTACAGGAAGAATACCTATAATAGCTGTAACTGGAACTAATGGAAAAACCACTACTACCAGGCTTCTGGGCAGTATTTTAAAAAATGAATTTAATCAGGTAGGAATGACAACTACAGAAGGAATCTATATTAATGATAATTGCATTATGTATGGTGATAATACCGGGCCGCGTAGTGCAAAAACACTTTTAAAAGATTCATCAATAGATATTGCTGTACTGGAAACAGCCCGTGGTGGAATTATTCGGGAAGGGTTGGGATATAAACAAAGTGATATAGGGGTAATAACTAATATCTCTGAAGATCATCTGGGAGTTGATGGATTAGAGACACTGGAAGACCTGGTTGATATAAAATCACTGATTATTGAGACAGTAAAAGATTCAGGTTATTGTATTTTAAATGCCGATGACCCTACAGTTGTAAAACTTGCAAAAAGGAGTTCTGCTGAGACTGTATTTTTTTCTGTTAAAAAAGATAATATTGTTATAAACAAACACTGTCAAAAACAGGGTAAGGCTGTATATCTTAATAACAAAAAGCTTTTATATCGTACAGGAAATCAAAAGAGTACAGTTATGGAAGATATTACTTTAGCTCCTATTTGTTTTGGTGGTTTAGCAGAACACAATTTGGAAAATATATTGGCCGCTGCAGCAGTATCTATTTGTCTTGGTATAGATTTCAAGTTAATAAAAAAAGGGGTTAACAATTTTGGCAAAAAATGGCAGGATAATATTGGGCGGTTAAATGTTTTTACTACAGTTGGTTTAGCTGTTATACTAGATTATGGTCATAATCCAGCTGGATTTGAAGAGGTTTTTAAATTTATGCAGAAGCTAGAGGGAAGACGCCTGGTTGGCATAATCGGTGTACCTGGCGATAGAAAGGATGAACTGATAATCAAAAGTGGTGAAACTGCCGGAAAATATCTGGACAGGATTTACATAAAAGAGGACTCCAATCTTAGAGGACGACTTCCTGGTGAAACTGCTAAACTATTAAAACAGGGAGTAAAAAGAACTGATTTTCAGGGACAGATTATCTATAGATCTTCAGAGGTAGATGCTTTAGAATTAGCACTGAAAGATGCTAAATCAGGTGATATTATTGTATGTTTTTATGAGAAGAATCCTGATTTAATGACTAAAATAATAAGGCAGGGAATAGTAGAGTTTGAAACAAGGGAGCCATTTATTGATGTTGTACCTGAAAAAATATCTACACCTGATTAACTTTTTCTCTAACAGATGATATAATTAGAGAAAAGGGTGATTTTATGTCAGAAGAAATAATAGTTACTGCTCCAGCTAAAATTAACTTAGCTCTGGATATAATAGGATTAAGGGCAGATGGTTATCATCAACTGGAAATGATTATGCAGTCTATAAGTTTACATGATAAAATAAAAATCAAAAAAGAAAAAAGTAATATAAAGCTAAAATGTTCCGATCCAGAATTACCTGAAGATAAAAGCAATCTGGCTTATCAGGCGGCAGAGCTTATATTAAATAGGGGTGATATCCAGGAAGGTGTCTGCATATATATTGACAAAAGGATTCCGGTGGCGGCCGGACTTGCAGGAGGCAGTTCTGATGCAGCAGCTGTTTTAACAGGAATAAATAAGTTGTACAAACTAAATTTAGATAATGATGAATTATATAAATTAGCTACAGAAATTGGAAGTGATGTGCCCTTTTGTTTAGAGGGAGGTACAGCTCTTGCTACCGGTAGGGGAGATCAATTGAAACAGTTATCCGATTTAAAAAAATATTATATGATTATAGTAACTCCTCCGGTATCAGTTAGTACCAGATATATATATCAACAATATGACCAATTGAAAATTGAATCAAATATTTCAGTAAGCAGGTTAGCCAAATTAATAGAAAACGAAAAAAATATAAATTGGGATGAAGGTTGGGCTAATGTTTTAGAAAAAATTACATCGAAACTGGTAAAAGATATTAAAATAATAAAGAAAAAATTAAAGAAAATGGGTGCTAAGTTTACTCTTATGTCAGGAAGTGGGCCGTCAGTCTTTGCCATTACTGATGGATATGAACAGGCTTTTAAAATAAAGGAAAAATGGGATAGAACTGATGATTTTATTGATATTGCCTGGAATATAAAAAGGAATTTACAAACTTGTGAAGAAAGTATTAATATACACTAATGTAAGTTTAGGTGGGAGGTATATTTATGTCTGTTGATGTTTTAATATTGGCAGGTGCTAAAAATAAAGGCCCATTACGTGATTTCTCAAAAACGGAACATGAAGCACTTATCGAGATTAATAACACTCCTATGGTTGAATATGTAATAAGGGCTGCAAAAAAGGCAGATAATATAAATAAAATTGCCGTAGTAGGACCACAGCAGGAGCTGGAATCGACAGTAGGCAAGGATATAGATATCATAATAGAAGCTGAAGATTCTATGAGAGATAATTTATTTAAAGGAATAAATGTTTTTGAAAACAAAGAATATCTGTTATTGATGTCAGCTGATATACCCTTGATTACTGCTGAAGTAATAGATGATTTTGTAGTTACATGTTTAAGGGATAAGGAAGCCGATATATATTATCCTATTATCCCCAAAGAAAAAAACAAGGCCAAATTTCCAAGTGTAAAAAGGACATATTTTCACCTTACTGAAGGAGTATTTACTGGAGGAAATATGGTTTTATTAAAACCACCAATGTTAAATAATACTATTGAACTGGTGGATAAAGCTATATCCTGGCGTAAAAAGCCCTGGAAATTAAGTAAACTTCTGGGGATGAAGTTTATTTTCAAATTTGTTATCGGTCATTTATCAATACAGGAAATTGAAAGTACTGTTTCCGAAATTACTGGTTATAAAGGTCATTTTCTGGTTTCCAACCATCCAGAGATAGGTTTTGATGTGGATAAACCAAGTGATCTGGAAATGATGAGAGATAAATATATACTATAAGGAAAAACCCCTCATATGAGGGGTTTTTAGGATATGTTGTCGGTGAATTATATTTAACTATAATAATAATATTAGAATATTACATTAGGTCAGTATTATTTGCATTAGTTTTTTTCTTCTTATTTCCAATTTATCAAAATCCATTGCATCTATATAGTATTTTTCTATTTTGTCATGAGCATCTTTAGCCAGATTCAAATAATGATAGGCGCGGTTCATCATGTCATTAAATAACTGCATTGTATCAGATATTTCATTATTAAAATGATTAATATATTGTTGATCTAACATGTCGTCAAGAGTAATAACGGTATCTTTTTCTTTAATTAATTCTGGGGCATGTGGAGGTGTGCAGTTGATAATTGCTGTATCAAGTGCTGGAATAATAACTGCATCTAAATTTTCAGGTTCTACTGCACAATGAAGATGAGTTATATAGTAGCCATATTTAGCAATCTGGGCAGCAATTTCTTTAATTATAATAGATTTACCTGAACCGGGGTTGCCTTTTAAAATATATCTTGTTTTTATATCTTCTGTCAGGTTATCAAAATAATTAACAGAACCATTTGGTGTTATTGCACTACCGAAAAGATGCCTTCCTGGATTATAATTGAATTTTGTTTCCGGGGATAATTTTTCAAGTATCTCACTAATCTGGTTATTTAATTTATTAATATCGGCTGCTTCTTGATAATATCCTTTGACTTCGTCATAAAATAATTTTGCTGCTTCCAGGTATTTATATACCTGTCGAAAGCGCATCTTAATTGTATGGTGTAAAGCAATTATATTTTTTTTGTTATCTTCAAGCTTTGTATTATCCCAGTATTCTCCTAAATAGATAATTTCTTCTATTGCTCCAGGATTAACAGGGTCATTCATGTGTGGAGCAGTTCCATCAAAAACAGCGACTTTTAACTGAGGACAGACGATACCATCCAGAGAATTATTATCTGATGAACACCAGTGATATTCCATGTCATATCCTTTATCCAATAATTCCTTTCCCATTCTTTTCATGAAGGTAGATTTTCCTGTTCCCGGCCCTCCTTTAATTATATATGTTTTTTTAGTCTGATAAGGTAAATAATTATAAAAAGAGTAAAACCCCTGTGGTGTATTACCGCCTGGAAAGTAATTTTTGACTTTAGCCATCTTTTTAATCACTCCTTAAAATAAAATACTATATATATTAACTATATTCAAGATAGAGTAAATATATATAAATATTTTTAGAAGAAACCTAACATATACTTGACATGGTGTCTTTTCTGCTGTATACTTTACCCAGGGTGAAAGTATAAAATTGGAAATAGGAGGTATTCTAATGGCTGGCAAAAAAAGTATTCCTATGAGAACTGTAAAGAAAAGGACTGGACTTACTTCCCGGCAGATCAGGTATTATGACCAAAATGATTTGATCTTCCCAGATAGAACCAAAGGAAATCAGCGTTTATTTTCTGAAGAAGATATTAAGAGATTGAAAAGAATAAAATCATTGCTGGCTGAGGGGCTGACATTAGAAGTTGTCAAGAAAAAGCTAAATCAACCAAAGTCTCTAAAAGATGAGTCAATAAAAAATAATTCTATTAAAATAAAAACGGATCAGTTAAAAAACAGGTTAAATAAAGGGCAGTTATCTTCTCTTTATCCTGTTTCAAAAAAAACTCAATTTAAAGAAAAAGTTAAGCGGAATAAGGAGTGAGAATTTATGTCAGTAACTAAAGATGAAATTTTGAAAATGGCCGAAGAAAAGGATGTTAAATTTGTTAGGTTGCAGTTTGTTGATATATTGGGTACAATTAAAAATGTAGCAATTACAGTAGAACAACTGCCGGAAGCACTTGATGGTCAAATTATGTTTGATGGTTCATCAATTGAAGGTTTTACCAGAATTCAGGAATCTGATATGTATCTGAAACCAGATCTTGATACTTTTACCATTTTTCCCTGGAAACCTAAAGAAGGTGCAGTAGCCAGGTTAATGTGTGATATCTATACACCAGAGGGTAAACCCTTTGCTGGTTGTCCCAGAAGCATATTACAGAAAGTTATAGCAGAAGCAAAAGAAATGGGATTTGAAATGTATGCCGGCCCTGAGCCGGAGTTTTTTCTGTTTGAAAAAGATGAAAAGGGAGAACCAACAACTATCACACATGATAGGGGAGGTTATTTTGACTTATCACCTATAGACCTGGGTGAAAATGCACGACGTGATATTGTCTTGGCTTTAGAAGAAATGGGTTTTGACGTTGAGGCTTCTCATCACGAGGTTGCTCCTGGACAGCATGAAATTGATTTTAAGTATACATCAGTTCTGAAAACAGCGGATAATGTTACTACATTTAAGTTTGTAACTAAAGCTATTGCTATGGAACATAATCTACATGCAACTTTTATGCCTAAACCTATTTTTGGTGAAAACGGTTCTGGAATGCATGTTAATCAATCATTATTTAAAGATGGTAAAAATGCTTTTTATGACCCTGAAGATGAGATGGGATTAAGTGAAATTGCCTATTATTATATTGGAGGATTATTAAAACATGCTCCGGCAATTGCTGCTATTACCAATCCAATTATCAATTCATATAAAAGGCTTGTTCCTGGTTATGAAGCACCTGTTTATATTTCTTATTCAGCACAAAACCGCAGTGCACTTGTAAGAATACCTTCTGCTCGTGGTAATGGAACCAGAGTGGAAATGCGTAATCCAGATCCAGCAGCAAATCCATATCTGGCAATGGCAGTAATGCTTAAAGCAGGACTTGATGGTATCAAAAACAAAATTGAACCAGGTGAAGAAATAACAGAAAACATTTTTGAAATGACTGAGTCCGAACGAGAGGCACGGGGAATAGAAAGTCTTCCTGAAAATATTATGGAAGCCGTTAAATATCTCAGTAATGATGAGACGATTATAAATACCCTTGGAGACCATGTCTATAAACATTTTGTTGAAGCAAAACTTATTGAGTGGGATGTATATAAAACACAGGTACATGACTGGGAAATTGATCAGTATTTATCTATATAAATGTACTGTTAAGTGTATTTAAAATATGAGAGGAGATGAAATTAATGGAGCGTAGGGATATTAGAAAGGAATTACAAGACGTTAGTTTTAATAATCTTAATGCCAGACAGCTGTCTTTTTTGGCATTATTTATTGCATTGGCTGCTGTGGCTACATATATTAGAGTTCCAGGTTTTAATGCTTCATATTATAATCTTGGAGAAGTCATTGTCTTTACTGTAGCACTTATTTTTGGAAGAAAGTCCGGCCTAATAGCTGGAGCAATTGGATCATCGCTGGTAGATTTGCTTGTTGCTCCAGTCTGGGTTCCTTTTACATTTGTTATAAAAGGATTAGAAGGCTGGGTAGTGGGAAGCCTTGCTGAGGATGATAAACCACTAAAAAATATTTTGGCTGTTGTAGTAGGTGGCCATATAATGATTATTGGCTATGCAGTGGCGGTCTGGATATTATATGGATGGCCTTCTGTATTACCTGAAATAGGAGGAAATTATTTTCAAGCATTAATAGGTGCTGTAATTGCCTGGCCCCTATCATACCAAATTAGAAAAATATTATAGGAAGTGATGTCAGTGGATATTGGTAAGATACCAGCAGATAGATTAAAAAAAATTGTAATAGATCAAATAGGGTATAAAAGAGATGATGTACTGGTTCATGCTGGTATAGGAGAAGACAGTGCAGTACTAGATCTTGAGGGTGACCTGCTGGTGGTATCTTCAGACCCAATTACAGGTGCCGCTAATAATGCCGGTTATCTGGCAGTACATGTAGCCTGTAATGATCTGGCCGCAGCCGGTGCAGAGCCTGTAGCAATTCAACTAGTATTATTACTTCCGCCTGAAATAGAAGATGTTGATATAGCTAACCTCATGAAAGATATTAGTACTACGGCTGAAAGTATAAATGTAGAAATAATAGGTGGTCATACTGAAATTTTATCAGCTGTCAGTAAACCAATTATTTCAGTAACTGCTGTTGGTAGATCTATTTCTAATAAAGTTATTTCTTCAGCTGGATGTACAGCAGGCGATGATCTGGTTTTAACTAAAGGTGTCGGTATAGAAGGCACTTATATCCTGGCCTGTGATTATCCTGAACTTCTTGCTGAGAAAGGAGTAAGCTCTCAAATTATATCAGCCGCTGAAAAGTATGGTGAAAAGCTTAGTGTAATTAAAGAAGGAAAGATAGGCGCCCGAACTGGAGCAAATGCTATGCATGATATTACTGAAGGTGGTTTATATGGGGCTCTTGACGAATTAGCTTATGCTTCTGGAACAGGGTTTAAAGTTGATTTAGACAAATTAATTATAAATGAAGAGACCGAGGTAATAAGTAAGGCATTGAATATAGATCCCGCTGGACTTATTTCTTCCGGAAGTATGTTAATTGCTATTTCTGATAGTAAAGTTCTAATAAGTAAATTAGGTGAAATTGGAGTTAATGCTGTTAAAATAGGGGAAATAACTAAAAATGATAAATTCCTATTAAAAGACGGAAATAAGAAAAAATTCCAGTGGAAGCAAAAAGATGAATTATGGTGTCTAATGGAAAGATTTCCTAAATTTTCTTGACTTTGAAACATCATCGCGTTATAATTTATAGTAACAAGCATATATAAAGGTGGTGTTTTTTTAGTGGAGATTACTGAAGTCAGGGTGTTCTTAACTTCGCAGACCGGCCCAACAAAGGCGTTTGCTAGTGTTACTTTTGATGATTGTTTTGTAGTAAAAGATATGAGAATAGTTGATGGAAAAAAAGGGCTTTTTATTTCGATGCCTTCCAGAAAGGATAAGAATGGTGAATTCAGGGATATTTGCCATCCGATTAATAATGATATGCGTAATCTCATTCACGATACGGTAATAGAAAAATTCAATGAAGAGATTGCATAATTTATAATTTGGACAGGGGCTTTATTTTTACAGCCGCTGTCTTTTTTTATTATATTAGAAAATATTTTGTTCATTTTCTCCTTTCTTGACAAATAGGGTATAGTCTGTTATACTTCTATCGGTTAAAGGTTATATTAAGGGAGATTATAAATGAAACCATATGTGATGGCGGAAGATTTATATCAGCATAAACTAGCTGTTATTTTAGGTAGAGGCAAAAGACTAAAAAAAATATTAAAACAATATCCAACAGAGCAAAAATTTAAAGCTGCACCAATTGAAGAAATTGCTAGTGTTATTGGAATTAAGAATCTTCAGTCAAATTTATTAAAAAAATTAGAACAAATAGATATTACTTATGATGAGATGGTTACTTTTAGAGTAGACCCGGCTTTAAGTAAAAAACCCCGGGCAAAGAAGATAATGGGTATAGATACAGAATATCTCAAAAGTGATTTAGACTGTATTCAATACGTCCTGATGGAAGGTTTAGAATATGTTTCATCAGGGATTATTTTTACTAACCAGGACATTGCATTATCAGTAAGTATTACAGAAGGGATAAACTTTTTGAGACGGGTAATAAATAAATTTAATCCTGATATAATTGTAGGACACAATTTCAATTCTGATATAACTATATTGGAATCTGCCTATCAAGATGAATTACCAGAGCTTTATTATTTTGATGACACTATGGAGCTCCTATCTGCCAGTAATCTGGCAAATATAATAGGTGGTTCAAGTTTGAATAAAACAGTCACACAGCTTTTTGACGCGGATGTTATTGGTTTGTTTACAGCTTATAATAATATTGACCTATTGGTAGAATATGGTATAAAAGATGCTATTTATCCTATTTGTTTGAGATATTTTATTATGAACGGAAATCTACCTGATCTCAATCTCGATTTCAAACTGGGTAATATACTGAAAAAAGCAAATCGTTCTTTACTTAAAAAAGACCAGTATCAAATAACACTCAGTCAAAAGGGAGGATAATATGTCAAATTTACTTACTATAATTTTAGCTGCCGGTCAGGGAACCCGGATGAAATCAAAAAAGACTAAAGTACTGCATGAAGTTGGTGGTAAGCCGATGGTACAGCATGTAGTTGATAATGTTGCTGGCTTTAGTGATAAGACTATTGTTGTTATAGGACATCAAAGTGAAATAGTTAAAAATAAAATTTGCGGAAATAATATTGAATTTGTTATACAAAAAGAACAGTTAGGAACCGGTCATGCTGTTAAACAGGCTGCTGAATTTATTGATGAACATCAGGGGTCTGTACTGGTATTATGTGGAGATACTCCTTTATTAACAACGGATTCAATTAAGGAATTGGTAAGAATCAGGGAAAAGAATAAAGCTGGTGCTGCTGTAATGACAGCTATTTTTGAGAATCCAACCGGGTATGGTCGAATTGTAAAAAATGAAGATAGATTGGTTAAAGAGATAGTAGAAGAAAAGGATACTGATCCTTCAGAAAAAAATATTAAAGAAATCAATAGTGGAGTCTATTGTTTTGATAGTAAATTATTAAAAGAGGGTCTTAATGACCTTGATAATAATAATGCACAACAGGAATATTATTTAACTGATACTATATCATATATTAATAAAAGGAAGAAAAAAGTAGTTCCAGTAATAATAGAAAATAATCAGGAGATTATTGGAGTTAATGATAGAATAAATTTGGCCAGGGCAGAAAAAATATTAAGAAAAAGGATTAACAGAAAACATATGAGTAATGGTGTTACTATTATTGACCCTGACACAACTTATATAGATATTAATGCACAGATTAAGCAGGATACAATTATTTATCCCTTTACGTATATAGAAGGTGATACTACCATTGGCGCCGATTGTTTAATTGGGCCGCATAGTAGAATAGTTAATGGAGATATAGGTAATAACGTTAGAGTTAAAGATCACTGTGTGATAAAAGAAAGCACTATAAATAATAAAGCCAATATAGGGCCGTTTGCCTACATTAGACCGGGAACAGTAGTAAAAGAAGAGGCAAAAGTGGGAGATTTTGTTGAATTGAAAAAATCAGTAATAGGTGAGGGAACCAAGGTACCCCATTTAAGTTATGTTGGCGATGCAGAAATTGGCCAAAATACTAACATTGGAGCGGGCACAATAACAGCTAATTATGATGGGGAAAATAAACATAAAACTATTATTGGAAATGATGTTTTTATTGGAAGTAATAGTACTTTGGTTGCTCCTGTTGTTGTTAAAAATCAGGGAAAAACTGGTGCCGGTTCAGTAGTAACCAGAAATGTACCTGAAGATACTACCGTTATCGGGGTTCCTGCCCGGGAATATAAAAAAGATAAGGGAGGTAACTAAAAAAACTAATGTCAACATATAGTGACAAGTTGAAAATTTTTGCAGGAAACTGCCATCGTGAATTAGCAGAACAAATCTGTAATTATTTAGGTACTACACTGGTTAGTGCTAAGATAAATCGCTTCAAGGATGGGGAGATAAATGTCAAAATATCGGAAACTGTAAGAGGTGCTGATGTTTTTGTTATACAGCCGACCAGTCCTCCAGTAAATGAAAATATAATGGAACTACTGGTTATGATAGATGCACTGCGTAGAGCATCAGCCAGGCGGATTACTGCTGTTGTTCCTTACTACGGATATGCCAGGCAGGATAGAAAAGCCCGGCCTCGTGACCCTATTACTGCCAAACTGATTGCTAATTTGATTACAAAGGCAGGTGCCAGAAGACTGCTGTCAATTGATATGCATGCACCTCAGATACAGGGCTTTTTTGATATTCCTGTTGACCATTTATATGCAGCGCCTATTATGATAAATTATTTTAAAAATAAAAAATTAGACAAACTGACTGCTGTAGCACCTGATGTAGGATCAGTTAAACGTGTAAGGTCAATGGCCGAGTCATTAGATGTTCCTATTGCCATTATTGATAAAAGACGTCCCAAGGCTAATGTTGCAGAAGTTCAGAATGTAATAGGGAATGTTGAAGGACAGAATGTTATATTATTTGATGATATAATTGATACTGCCGGTACAATTACTGAAGCAGCAAAAGTATTAAAAGAAAAAGGTGCCGAAAAAATATATGCCTGTGGTACCCACGGTTTATTTTCAGGCCAGGCAGTAGCAAGAATAAACAAATCGCCGATAAATGAATTAATAGTTACCAATACTATTCCTCAAGAGGGTGACCTGGGGCTGGACAACCTGAAAATTTTATCTGTTGCACCACTGATTGGGGAAGCTATAGATAGAATCTTTAAAGATTTATCAGTTAGTGTCTTATTTTAGAACAATACTTGCTGATTTTAGATATGAATGGTATAATATGTTTCAAGAACATCTAACTGAAAATATATGTAAAAATAAATAAAGGAGAGGATTTTTTATGGAAAGATATGAGCTCAAGGTAAAAACAAGAGAAACATCAGGAAAAGGTGCTGCCAGAAAATTAAGAAGAGAAGGATTAGTACCTGCAGTTGTATATGGGAGAAACCGTGATGCCCAGTCATTAATTGTAAATCCTGATGATCTCCAGTATAAAACAAATGGTAATGTAATATTTGACATGAAATTAGAAGACGAAGAAGAAACAGTAATGATTAAGGAAATACAAAAAGACCCTATTTCCAGAGATATTATTCACATAGACTTTCAACATATTTCAATGGATGAAAAAATTACTGTTTCTGTACCACTTAACTTAACCGGTACTGCTTATGGTGTACAGGAAGGTGGAGTTGTACAGCAGTTAATGAGGAGTATAGAAGTAGAATCTTTACCCCTAGATATTCCTGATGAAATAGAGCTTGACATTACTGACCTGGATGTGGGTGATTCATTACTGGTTAGTGATATAGATGTTGAAGAAGATTTTGAAATAGTTACACCAATTGATGAAGTTATTGTAACTATTGTTGCTCCTACAGAACTTGTTGAAGAAGAAATTGAAGAAGAGGAAGAAGAATTTATGGAACCAGAAGTAATTGGAGAAGAAACTGAAGAAGAAGCAGAAGAAGCAGAAGAGGCTGAAGAAGAGACAGCTGAATAAGTTGGATAAAATGAGAATACAATATAGAGCGTAATCCCTGTGGATTGCGCTTTAATAACAATAAGCCGGGAGGGAATATAAATGTATCTAATAACTGGTTTAGGTAATCCCGGGAGAAAATATGAAAACACCAGACATAATGTTGGATTTAAAGCTATATATTCTCTTGCAGAAAAATATAATATAAAAAAAACATCCAGGAAATTTAAAGCCATTACTGCCCGGACAAGAATAGCCGGACAAAAAGTAATAATGGTACAACCGCAGACATATATGAATAATAGTGGGGAATCTGTTAAATTGGTAAAGGACTATTATGATATACCCATTGACAAAATAATAATAATATATGATGATATGGACTTATCCTTAGGTCAAATTAGAATAAAGAAAAAGGGGAGTGCTGGAGGGCATAATGGTTTAAAAAACATTATAAAAATGCTCGGTTCAAATAAAATACCCCGGATTAGAATCGGAATCGGCCGCCCGGAAAACAAGTATATTGATGTTGTTGATTATGTTTTGAGCCGTTTTAGCGGTGATGAAAATAAAGAAGTTGAACAGGCGATAAATAAGGTTACAAATGCTGTTGAAGAAATATTGGATAATGGATTTAATGTGGCTATGAATAAATTTAATTAAGCTGCTTAAAAGGCCCGTACTTTTAGTAGGGGCCGTTTTAATATTGGATAAGGAGTTTTGAATTGTGAAATTTAACAATTTAATTGGACAGGAAAATAAAATACAAAATATAACTAAATCAATTAATAGTGGAAATAATATAGTGTTTAAAGGTTTATCTCAAACAAGATTTATATATGTTTTTAGTAATTTTGTAGAAAAGATTAATGGTTGTATTTTATTGATAGCTTATGATAATGTACATGTAAATAGATATTATGAAGATTTAATACGTTTATTGCCAAAAGAGAGA
The DNA here is from genome assembly GCA_048623215.1 of Halothermotrichaceae bacterium. Lineage (GTDB taxonomy): Bacteria > Bacillota > Halanaerobiia > Halanaerobiales > DTU029 > JBMCBT01. The sequence goes on along the minus strand of JBMCBT010000022.1, from coordinate 6,056 downwards.
GTAATGATATATCCTGAAACAGAAATCCTGCCACATGAACAAATTGTGGAAGATTTACATGAAACCGGACAGAGGATAAAAGTACTACAGGCACTAACCCAGCAGAAAAATAAGATTATAATTACAACTATTGAAACATTATTTAGAAAATTGATACCTGTTGAAATTTTCAAGCAAAACCGCTTAATTCTAAAGCATGGCAGAGAATATAACATGAAAGACCTGTCATCACATCTGATTACTGCTGGTTATCAACGGTTACCAATGGTGGAAGATTCCGGACAGTTTAGTATTCGTGGTGGAATCCTTGATGTTTTTACATTATCTAATAGCAAACCTTTCAGAATTGAATTTTTTGGAGATGAAATAGATTCTATCCGCCAATTCGATGCAGCAACACAGCTTTCTGATGACAGATTTGATAAAGTGGTTATTCCTCCAGCCAGTGAAATAATTATAAACCAGGATAAAATAGAACAGTCACTCCGGCAGATAAGGGCAGATTTTAATAGAGGTATTACTAAACTAAAGCAGTTGAAAAAGACTGAAGAAGCGGAGTATTTAACAGAGAAGAAAAAAGAATCTATAGAAAAATTGGAACAATTGAATGAATTTCCCGGCTATGAACAATTTTTGCCTTATTTTTATTTGCACCTAGATTCTTTTTTAGACTATTTTCCAGAAGATACTCATATATTTATGGACCAGGCGGAAAAGGTCTTACATCGAATTAAAAATTATGAAAGAGAAATTGCAGAAACCCAGGCTACTCTGCTGGAACAGGGAAGTATATTGCCAACATATTCTGAAAATTTCCTCACTTCTCATCAACTAATCTCTAAATTCAAAAAAATTGTGGGAGGATATGTTTTGCCTGAACATAAGCAAATACAATTTGTAAATTATTATGATGAATATAAATTTAAAACCAGAGCTGTAGAGCCATTTCACGGTAAAGTTGAATTACTTAAAGAAAGTGTAGAAAATTATATTAACGAAAATTATAAGGTCATTATTACCTTAAATTCAACAAGTAAGGCAAAACGAATTGCAGAATTTTTACTGGAAAATGGCTTAAATGCTGTTGCTGAGAGTGATATTTATAAATCAGGACAGGTTAATGTAATTACAGGTAGTTTGTTTGAGGGATTTGTACTTGAAGACTTTAAAATTGTTGTCTTTGCAGAAAAAGAGGTTTTTGGTAAACCACAGAAAAAAAGACGGCAGTTAAAAGAAATGGATCAGGGTGTAAAGATATCATCACTTAATGAACTAAGTGTCGGGGATTATGTAGTACATGAAAACCACGGGATTGGTAAATACCTTGGTGTAAAGACAATGAAGGTACAGGAGAAACATAAAGATTATCTTGTCTTAAAATATGCTGGTGAAGACAAATTATATGTTCCTACTGTGCAGGTTAATTTGGTACAAAAATATATTGGTGCTGATCAAAATCCTCCCAAATTATATAAGTTGGGAGGGAGTGAATGGAAAAAAGTTAAACAAAAGGTTCAAAACTCTGTTAAAGAAATGGCTATTGGTCTACTGGAACTTTATGCTGAAAGGGAAACAGTTGAAGGGTTTTCATTTTCAGAAGATACAGTCTGGCAGAAAGAATTTGAAGAAGCTTTTCCTTATGAGGAAACACCGGACCAACTGACAGCTATTGAAGAAGTTAAAACTGATATGGAAGATAATACGCCAATGGATAGACTATTGTGTGGAGATGTGGGCTATGGTAAAACTGAGGTAGCGATTCGTGCTGCTTTTAAAGCTGTTATGGATGGAAAACAGACTGCTGTACTTGTACCAACAACAATATTGGCCCAACAGCATTATAATACTTTTGTAGAAAGAATGGAAAATTATCCAATTAATATAGAAATGATCAGTCGTTTTAAAACAGCAAAGGAACAGCGTCAGATACTAAAAAAATTAGCTATAGGTGAAGTTGACATAATAATTGGTACTCACCGCCTTTTATCAAAAGATATTGTATTTCATGAGCTTGGTTTATTAATTGTTGATGAAGAACAGCGTTTTGGAGTAACTCATAAAGAACGATTAAAGGATTTCAAGACCAATGTTGATGTTCTCACACTTACTGCAACTCCTATACCCAGGACTCTACATATGGCTCTGGTTGGAGTCAGGGATATGAGTGTGATTGAAACACCTCCTGAAAATAGATTTCCTATTAGAACCTATATTAGAGAATTTAATAAAGAATTAATAAGAGATGCTATTCGTAAAGAGATTGGACGCGGTGGGCAGGTTTATTTTGTCCATAACCGTGTTGAAGATATTGATAAAAAAGCAGATATGATCAGAAAACTAATTCCGGAAAGCCGTGTTGCAATTGGACATGGGCAGATGAATGAAAAACGTCTGGAAAAATTGATGTTTAATTTCTATAATAATCAATATGATGTCCTGGTCTGTACTACCATAATTGAAACAGGCCTTGATTTACCCAATGTTAATACTATTATTATAAATAAAGCCGACCAGATGGGACTGGCTCAGTTGTATCAGCTGCGGGGAAGAGTTGGCCGTTCCAACCGGGTAGCTTATGCTTATCTTTTATATGAAAAAGATAGAATTTTACCTGAAGTTGCTGAAAAAAGGCTTAGAGCTATCAAAGAGTTTACAAATCTGGGCTCTGGTTTTAAAATAGCTATGAGAGACCTGGAGATTCGCGGGGCAGGTAATTTGCTGGGGCCTGAACAGCACGGCCATATTGCTTCAATTGGTTTTTCTCTTTACTGCAAATTGCTGGAAAATGCAGTTGAGGAATTAAAAGGAAAGGAAAAAGATGCTAATAAGAAAGTAGAAATAAAGCTAAACATTGATGCATATTTACCTGATGATTTTATACCACATTCAAAACAAAAAATAGAAATTTACAAAAAAATAATGAGTATAAAGAGCGAAAATGATTATTCTGATATATTAGATGAGGTAATTGACCGTTTTGGTTCACCGCCAAAAGAAGCTGTAAATTTGATTGATATAAGTCTTATAAAATTAAAAGCCAGAAAAATGGGTATTTACAAAGTTTTGCAGGAAAATGGAATAATTAATTGTTATTTTAATAATGCCGGAGAAGTTGATGGTAAAGTTATATTTGATTTAATTGAAACTTATAAATCCAAAATAAAAATTAAATCCGGCAGAGTGCCGGTACTTGGTATTACTACAAAAGATATTAATTTTCTTCACCAGGTGCTGGACAAATTTATAGAGTTGTCTTCAAGCAGAGTATAAATTTACCTCTGATGGGAATGCTATCTATAGTAATCCTTACCTAAAGTTTCTTTGATTTTATGGTGCAAGGTATTATAGTATCTTAAGGGAGGTGGAAGCTGGTTTTACCAGCAGATAATGAAGGCAACAGGAATAGTTAGAAGAATTGATGACCTTGGACGAGTAGTAATTCCCAAAGAAATCAGACGAACAATGAGAATTAGAGAAGGTGAGCCGCTGGAAATATTCGTTGATAGAGAAGGAGAAGTTATTTTAAAAAAATATTCTCCTATTGGTGAACTAAGTCAGTTTGCACAGGAATATGCTGATGCTCTGGCTGAGGAAACACATCAGGGTGTTTTTATATTAGACAGAGATGTAATTATTGCTGTTTCAGGTGTGTCTAAAAAAACGTTCTTAGAAAAACAGATTAGTGAAGAAGCTGAAAGAGTTATGGAGAATAGAAGGTCAATGATTATTAATGATAAAGGAGCGGATGCTTTTTGCCAGGGGCTAACTAAAACTGAGGGGTATGCTTTTTCTTCTTCAGTACTGGCGCCTATTATTGTTGAAGGTGACCCTATTGGTGTAGTAGTTATTAGTAATAAAGACGAAGATTATGATATTGGTGACCTGGAAATGAAGTTAGCTAATACTGCCGCTTCATTTCTGGCTAAACAAATGGAACAGTAATTATAATATACTTATCCCCCTCAAAAGAGGGGGGTTATAAATGATAAATAGAATTACTTATATAAGGTTCGTTTAAAATACTGTAAGTAGGGATAAGATAGCAAATGGAAATAAGATTGGGGAGTTGTAAACATGGGAGAAGGAAGCAGTAATAGGGGGAAAAGTTTTCTTAAAGGTGCGACAATTTTAACAGCGGCAGGAATAACTGCAAAGTTTTTAGGTTTTTTTGTTAAAATTGCTCTGTCCAGAATAATAGGTAGTGATGGATATGGCTACTATTATATTGCCTATCCAGTATATGCTACACTGCTGGTTGTATCCAGGTCGGGAATACCGGTTTCTCTAGCAAAATTAATATCTGCTAAAATTGCTGTAGATGAGAGAAAAACTGCCTTTAATATATTTCGCATTGGTAGATATTTAAGTATTATCATCGGCTTATTTTTTTCATTATTATTGTTTTTACTGGCAAAACCATATAGTTTAATTAATGAACCTGATGCTTATTATGCTATTGTAGCATTATCGCCTGCAATTTTCTTTGTAGCAATAATGGCTACTTATAGAGGTTTTTTTCAGGGAATGCAGAATATGGTTCCTACGGCTATTTCTCAGGTAATAGAACAAATTGTACGGGTTACTACAATGATCATCCTTTCTTATTTGCTTTTACCATATGGAATTGAAGTGGCTGCTGCTGGTGCTACTTTTGGTGCAGTAACTGGTTCCTGTGCTGGACTTTTAGTACTTTTTTATATATACTATAAAAAGAAACAAAAAATACGGGCTTATGTTAATGCAAAACCACTTGGTGATATAAATTCAAAAAAAATAATAAAAGATATTTTTTCCTTAGTTATTCCTATTACCTTTGGAGCTCTTGTCTTACCTTTAATGAATTTAGTTGATTCTATTATAGTTCCCAATAGATTGGAAGCCGCTGGTTTTATACAAACTTCCGTTAAATTGTTTGGCGATCTAGGTTTTGCTATGGCTTTGGTTAATTTCCCTACTATTATAACAGTTTCACTGGCAGTAAGTCTTGTTCCATCTATATCTGAAGCAAAAGCTTTAAATAATGATAAACTTGTTGCTCGCAGAACAGAAGCCGGTTTTCGACTGGCAGTACTGATGGGGCTTCCAGCAGCAGTAGGATTATTTTTAATGTCAAAACCTTTAGCAAATGTTATTTATGGTAACATAGATGTTGCAGTTCCACTGCAAATAGTTGCCTGGGGAGTTCTCTTTATTGCTTTACAGCAAACGAGTGCTGCTATATTACAGGGAATGGGCAAACCCAAAATTCCTGCAGTTAATTTATTAATTGGAGCTTTAATTAATGCTTTTATAAACTATACATTAACGGCTCAGCCTCAATTTGGGATAAGAGGTGCTGCTTTTGGTACTGTAACAGGTTTTGCTGTAGCTGCATTTTTAAACTTAATATATGTAAAAAAACTAACTAAATTCAGACTTAAGATTAAGTCATTATTATTAAAACCTATTTTAGCTGTTTTTGTTATGGGTATTATCGTTAATCAAGGCTTTGCACTTATAAATAATATACTTGCAAGTTTTACTCACTATAGTTATACTATTACAACTTTTTTAATAGTATTATTAGCTGTAATCACCTACTTTTTGCTATTACTTATATCAAAGGAAATAAAGTATAATGACTTAATTTTAATACCAAAATATGGACGAAAACTGGCTAATATCTTGAAAAGAATAGGATTGGTGAGTGATTAGAAAATGGAGTCTAAAACTTTGAAAGACGAAGTTAAACGCCTTGTGGATATAATGAAAACTTTACGGGGACCTCAGGGTTGTCCCTGGGATAAAAAGCAGGACTATTATTCCCTGCAGCCATATATTATCGAAGAAGCCTATGAAGTTGTGGAAGCATTACAGCTAAAAGATCTGGAATTACTTAAAGAAGAACTGGGTGATTTACTGCTTCAGGTAGTATTTCAGGCACAGATTGGTAAAGAAAATGGGGATTTCAATCTATCAGAAATAATAGCAGGGCTTAATGCTAAGTTAATAAGAAGACACCCACATGTATTTGAGGGTAGGTATGTGGAAACTGCTTCAGAGGTAAGGCAGTTATG
>JBMCBT010000021.1:0-28836 GCA_048623215.1 Halothermotrichaceae bacterium | reverse complement strand
TTTATCTTATCAGGCGATTATGGCAAAAAGCTATTTAATTGTAAAGGGTTTTAGTAATTAGGTAGTTCAATTCCTTTTAAATTCCTATATGTGTCTACAGCAAAAGTATCTGTCATCCCAGCTATATATGTAGTGATGCTCATTATTGTTTTATAGGGTTCATCTTCATAATCAAATTTATATTCATCAGGGACTAATTTCAGGATCATTTTACTGCTGTCTTTATCTTTTTCTCTTAAAGCTGACAAAAAAGTATGGAGAAGCCCGGGTAATACTTTAAAACCAGCTGCTTCTATTTGAATTACCGGCTTGTGAGAATATATTTTGTCTACAGATAGCTTAATTATTTCCTTTAACAGTTTATTTGATTCAATCAAATCAGTCAGTGGTTTATCCAATTGACCGTTGAGAATTTTTTCTTCGTTTTTTATAAATTCCTCTGAGATTTGGTGTACCAGGCTGTTGATAGCTTTTGCTCTCAAATAGCCGATTTTTTCTTTTTTATCTTTAATGTTTTTCAAGCTGCTGGTAGTTGTTTCTCCGCTGTCAAATCACATTGAAAAATCCCCGGCTTTTTTTTATCGGACTTATTGGAGCTTTTTGCTATTATGCCAGCTGGTGTTGGATATTTTGTAAAGGCTGCCAGAGTGGGAAAAGTAAGACCATATCCCCCTTTTACGGAAGTCTTTTTTTGATTACTGTATGTAAGGATATGAAATCCCATGGCATTTCCATCAAATCTTAGAAAATCTTCTTTTTCCGCTGGTTTAAGTACTTCAAGAAATTCCCGACCGCGTGTGCTGTTAAAATACTCAGCAATAGCATCTTCGCCAGAATGGCTAAAGGGAGGATTTCCTATATCATGAGCCAGGCAGGCAGCATTACAGATAGCTCCTAATTCCCAGCCTTTAATAGATTTATTTTTATGATTTAGTTTATTTCCCACAATTGTTCCTAAAGATTTTCCCACGGAAGCAGCTTCTAGGCTGTGGGTAAGTCTGGTATGTATGATATCAGTTTCAGGGAAAGGAAAGACCTGAGTTTTACCATTTAGCCGTCTAAAATTAGTAGAAAATATTATTCTATCAAAATCTTTTTGGAACTGTGACCTATTAGGATTGTGTGAAACTTTATTGTCTCCAGCACGATATGGTACTAAAAGTTTATTCCACTCCATGATAAGACCTCCATTATCTTAATCTTACATGGATTAATTTCTTTAAAGGTTATAAAAACCCTGCAAAAAATATTGATGGTAAGATTGTATTTATAATTTGGTTATGTTATTAAAAATATTAGACCCGGGTGGATAAAGTTTTACTGAAAGGTAATCCATATATTAAGAGCCAGTATGATAAAAATGGCAGCCGGAACTATATATTTGATAAGAAAGCCGTACCATAGTCCAATTTTTAAAAAGCCCTGGCCCTTATTAGCTTCAAGAGAGACATTTTTTGCCTGCCATACATAACCGGTAAAAATAGCTGTAAGTAGCCCTCCTAACGGCAGGAAGATACTGTTGGCAAACCAATCATAGGTATCAAGTACATCCATTCCCAGAAAACTAAAGTTTGAAAACTGGCTGTAGCCCAGGACAGTAGGTATACCGGCCAAAAATATGATAAAACCTATAATTTGTGCAGCTTTTTTTCTCCCCCACCCTCTTTCATCAACTACGTAGGCAACAATTACTTCCAGAAGCGAAATAGAAGAAGTAAGGGCTGCAATAGCAATTAATACAAAAAATAATGAACCAAAAATATTCCCCAGGGGCATTTCGGCAAAAACGGCCGGTAAAGTTATAAATGTAAGTCCAGGGCCGGCAGATGGATTATAGCCCAGGGCAAATACCGAAGGAAAAATAGCAAATCCTGCCAGCACAGCAAAAAGTGTATCGAAAAATATGACATAGGCGGCACTATCATTGATGTTGTCGGCATTGGATAAATAGCTGCCATAGGTAATCATAGCCCCCATGCCCAAGCTTAGTGTAAAAAATGATTGTGAAATAGCATCAGTAAATGTTTGAATTGTAATATGGCTAAAATCTGGTTTCAAATAAAAGAGAAGACCTTTACCAGCTCCGGGAAGTAAAAGTGCCCTGATAATTAGGATGATTATAATAATAAAGAGCAGTGGCATTAAAATTTTAACTATTTTTTGTATACCTTTGATAATACCAGCACTTATTACAAGTATAGTTAGCAACATAAAGACACCATGCCAGAATATAGGTTCTGCAATTTCCGCTGTATAACTGCTAAAGACTTCACTAAAATTTATTTCAGCTGAACTACCGGCAAAGGTTTTGAAAATGTAGGCCATTGACCATCCTGCTACAACCGAATAATAGGATAATATTATAAAACCGGATAGGATACCCAGAGTACCGAGCAGCCACCAGGAGCTTTCTGGTGCCAGAGTTTTGAAAGCACCGACAGGGTTTTTATTAGTTTTTCTACCGATTGTCATTTCTGAAATAATAAGAGGATACCCAATTATAAATATAATTAATAAATAAATTAATATAAAAATAGCTCCTCCGTTGGTTCCCGTTATATAGGGGAATCGCCAGATATTACCCAGACCTATTGCTGATCCTGAGGCAGCCATTATAAATCCCAGTTTTGATGTCCAGTTTTCCCTTTTCATATAGTTTTCTCCTTTTTTCTTATTGTGTAGAGTATAGCTATAAATCATACATGATTTATAGCCCCACGCCGAAAATTTTTATGATGAGCAGGTATTCAATGCAAAACTGCATTAATATGATGACAAAATACATTAAATAATTCACAGACATAAAAAGGAAAAAATACCACAATAGGTAAAAAAATAATGTAATAATGCATTAATAGTTTTATCCTATAATTAATAAGGATTATACCTATTTGCATATTAATTGGGAAAGATGGTTATTATGAAAGGGCTTATGTTTGCATTATAAATTATTCAATACAGTTGGAATGAAAAATGCAAGTTATATATTGTAAACTATAAAAGTGAAAATATTTTCAAAAAGCTAAAAAAATGTTATCGAAAGCATTATTTTTTATCATAGCTGGAGAATAGTTTCACAAATAAAGGAGGGTTATAATGAATTATGCTAATTTTTTAGAAAGGATGCATGATGTACAGGATACTTATGGTTATATCCCGGAAATAGAAATAGACAAAATAGCTAAAGATTTCGATATTCCCCGGGCAAAAGTTTATGGTACTATAAGATTTTATTCAATGTTCTATACTGAACCAACCGGTAAGTATATTATCAGAGTTTGTGATAGTTTATCCTGTCACTTAAATCAGTCTCATGATATTGTGGAAACAATCAAAAATTATCTGGGGATTGAAAGCGGCCGGACGACTGAAGACAAGTTGTTTACCCTGGAGGTAGTGGAATGTCTGGGATATTGTGGCGAAGGGCCTGTAATGATGGTTAACGGCCATGTATATACACATGTAACTGAAAATCAGGCACTTGAAATATTAAAAAATTGTGATTAAGGAGTGGTTAGATTGGAAGAAGTTTTATTTTTAAAAAAGAATAATGCAGTAAATGTAAATAAATATTCTTTTCCGGGATTAACTAAAGCATTAAATCAGAGCCAGGAAGAGGTTATAGCTGAAATTAAAAAGTCAGGTCTGAAGGGAAGAGGAGGGGCTGGATTTCCAACTGGTTTAAAATGGCAGTTTGCTTTTCAGGAAGAGGCAGACAAAAAGTATATGATCTGTAATGGTGATGAAGGAGAGCCTGGTACTTTTAAAGATCGTCATCTTTTAGAGAATAACCCGGCCCAGGTTCTTGAAGGTATTATTATAGGCGCCTATGCCTCAGGTGCAGATGAAGGTTTTTGTTATATAAGAGGTGAATATGAAAAACCTATTAAAATATTTGAAAAGGTAATTGAGGATGCCAGAGAAACTGGTATACTGGGTGATAATATACTAGGAAGTAATTTTGATTTTGAACTACATCTGGTTAAAGGTGCTGGAGCCTATGTCTGTGGTGATGAAACTTCTTTGATAAATTCTATAGAAGGAAAACGCGGACGATCCAGAATTAAACCCCCCTATCCAGTTGCTGAGGGTTTGTTTGGCAAGCCAACAGTTGTCAATAATGTGGAAACTCTGACTGCAGCAGCAGAAATTATTAATCAGGGTTTTCAAAGTTATAAGAATCTGGGAACTAAAGAAAGTAGTGGGACAAAATTGGTATGCCTCAGTGGGGATATTAATCAACCAGGGGTTTATGAAGTAGAATTTGGCCAGTATACACTTAAAGAGATAATTGATGGTTTCGGTGGAGGTATTAAGGATAACAGGGAACTTATGTTTGTTGTACCGGGTGGAATTTCTACAGCTGTTTTAACTGCTGATGAAATAAATATTCCCTATACTTATGAAGATATCAAGAATACAGGCAGTGGGCTTGGCTCAGGTGCAGTTATAGTAGTTGACAGTTCACATAATATTGTAGATTTGATGTTAAATGTATCAAGATTTTTTATGGATGAAACCTGTGGTACCTGTTTTCCCTGCAGAGAGGGAAACCGCCAGGTTTACAAAATTCTAAAGGAAAAGGGAGATAGATTAAATACAGCTGACCGCAAGCTGATAACAGATATAGGAAATACAATCCACCTGGCAGCACGCTGCGGCCTAGGGCAGACTTCGCTAAATTTTACCAGATCTGTGCTCAGCAAATTTTATAAAGAAAATAAGAAGAGAGGTGAAGGTATATGCTGAAGATTAATATAGATGGAAAAGACCTGGAAGTAGAACAGGGAACTACGATTCTGGAAGCAGCCGGGAGAGCACACATAAAAATACCAACTCTCTGTTATGAGGAAGGGTTATCTATATATGGCGGCTGCCGGCTTTGTGTAGTAGAGATAGAAGGAGAAGAGATGCTGAAACCAGCCTGTGCTACTAAAGCAGCAGATGGCATGAAAGTATTAACACATTCTCCGAAAGTTCAGGAAGTAAGGAAAAATTTGTTTGAATTAATAATTGCCACACATGATATAAGCTGTGAGCTTAATTGTCTGACCTGTACTAAAAACGGCAGCTGTGACCTGCGTGAAGCTGCTGAAATTATCGGTATTTCTGAAATTAGGTTATCACCTATAGAAAAAGGTTATAGTGATGATAGGTCAAGTTATTCGATAGTAAGAGAACCAAATAAATGTATAACCTGTGGCCGCTGTATCAGAAAATGTGAAGAGGTGCAGGGAATTGGTATTTTTACTATGGCTGATAGAGGCCCGGCGACAGTGGTGACTACTTTTGGGGATAAAGGAATAGGTAATGTTGAATGTACCAACTGTGGGCAGTGTATACAGTCCTGTCCGACCGGTGCCTTACATGAAGTATATCATTATGATAATGTCTGGCAGGTAATTAATGACCCTGAAAAACATGTTGTAGTTCAGACAGCTCCTGCTGTCCGTGTAGCAATTGCAGAACCTTTTGGCTGTGAGCCGGGAACGATTGCTACCGGGCAGATGATAGCAGCTTTAAGGAGGCTGGGTTTTGATAAAGTATTTGATACCAATTTTGCAGCTGACCTGACGATTATGGAAGAAGGAACTGAATTAATTGGGCGAATCAATAAGGGTGGTAAATTCCCAATGTTTACTTCCTGCAGCCCTGGCTGGATTAAATTTATTGAGCATTTTTATCCAGAGCTGCTGGAGAACATCTCTTCCTGTAAATCGCCACAGCAGATGTTTGGAGCAGTAGCCAAATCATATTATGCGGAAAAAAATAATCTTTCTCCAGAGGATATAGTAGTAGTATCAGTAATGCCCTGTACGGCGAAAAAGTATGAAGCCAGACGTCCTGAGATGAATGGAGATGTTGATTTTGTCCTAACAACAAGAGAACTGGCACAGATGATTAAGTCAGCCGGTATTAATATGGTTTCAATCGAGGAAGAAGAATATGACAGAATACTGGGTGTATCCAGTGGTGCTGCTAATATTTTTGGAAGTTCCGGTGGTGTTATGGAAGCCGCTTTAAGAACTGCTTATGAATTGATAACTGAAGAGACACTGGAAAAATTGGATTTTACTACAGTTAGAGGTTTAACAGGTATTAAAGAAGCTGAGGTAGAAATCAACGGTATGACAATTAAAGCTGCAGTTGCCAGTGGGCTTGGAAATGTCCGCAAAATAATGGAAGATATTAAAGCTGGAAAAGAGTATCATTTTGTGGAATTAATGGCCTGCCCCGGGGGCTGTCTTGGCGGTGGCGGCCAGCCTGTTCCCAATGATGAAGAAGTGAAAAAGAAACGCATGGAAGCTATTTACAATATAGACAAAAGTAAAAAACTTAGAAAATCTCATGAGAATGAATACATTAAAAAATTGTATCAGGAATATCTCGGCAAACCGGGCAGCCATAAAGCTCACGAACTTCTTCATACACATTATACGGCCAGAGGTGTATAAGATGATTTTATACAGCATGACTGTCCAAAGGTTTACAAACTGTAGAAGATGGTGTCTGTGTACAGGGAACGGCCGAATATTATTTGCAAGGGGTGTATAAGATGAATGGAATCCCGCAGCCGACAATACAAAGGCTCTTTATCTATTATAGATATTTGAAAAAAACACTAAATAATGATGGCGATGATGTTATATGTTCACATAAACTTGGTAAAGAAGTGGGAACTACATCGGCTCAGGTAAGAAAGGATTTATCCTATTTTGGTGAATTTGGGCGAAAAGGTGTAGGTTATGATGTTAAGGGTTTAATGAAAAGTTTACAGAAGATAATTGGGTTAAATTATTCCTGGAAGGCAGTACTGGTTGGTGCCGGTAATTTGGGGCGGGCTCTGGTTAATTATGAAGGTTTTAGTAAATTAGGATTAAATATAGTAGAGGTTTTTGACTGTGACCTTGATAAGATTGGTAATAAAGTAAATTCAAAGATAGTAAAAAGTAGTAATGAGATGGGAGAAGTTATTAAAGATAAAAAAATAAAAATCGGTATACTGGCTATTCCTGAAGAAGATGCACAGCTGACTGCTGAGAAAATGGTAGAAGCAGGTATTAAAGCTATCTGGTGCTTTTCATCCGGTTTATTAAAACTACCTGATGATATAATTATTTATTATGAAGATATGGCTTCCAGTGTAGCCACTTTAATCTACTGGTTAAATCAGGCACCAGGGCCAGAACATCTGAATAAGGTAAGTTTAACAAAAGGCCGGGAGTAAACCCGGTCTTTTCAGTTTGGCAGGTTGACATAGGAAAAAATCAATTTCGAGAAGTTATACTGTTTTTCTTACTTGTACATCATAAAGAAATAAGTTATGATTAATATAGCTTTGGTTGATAGTAGAGTAAATATAAAAGAGGTGGTATCTTGTCTGTTAAAAAAGGAGATATAGTTAAACTAACTTTAGATAATATAACCAATGGTGGTGACTGTGTCGGTCGGGTTAATGGACTGGCAGTCTTTGTGCCTGATGGGATTCCCGGTGAAAAAGTTGAAGTTAAAATCATCCACAGGAAGAAGAATTACGCCAGGGGAGAGATAATTAACCTTATAGAGCCTGTAGAGGAGAGGATAGACCCTAAATGTGCTGTTTATGGTGCATGTGGAGGCTGTCAACTTCAGCATATGAGTTACAAAGAACAGCTTAATAACAAAAAAGCTATAGTTAAAGATGCTCTGGAGAGAATAGGTAAACTGCAGAAAGTTGAGGTTAATGATGTTATCGGCTCAGATTACCCCTTTAATTATAGGAATAAAGCACAGTTTCCATTAAAGGAAGATGAAGAAGGGCAGATAGTGACTGGCTTTTATAGAAAAGCAACTCATGATATAGTTGCTCATAATAATTGTGATATACAGCATCCAGTTATTAACAAGGTAGCGGAAGCTGCTCTGGATATTCTTAATCAACATCAATTGACTGTATATAATGAAGAAAAGCACCGCGGTCTACTGCGCCATCTTGTCATTAGAGTAGGTATCTGTACCAATCAGGCCCTGTTAACTATTGTTACTAAAGATTGTAGGTTTGATCATAAACATGAGATAGCTACAGAGATAATAAATAAAGTGCCGGAGTTAGTTGGTATATTACATAATATTAATAAGAAAAAAACAAATGTGATTATGGGAAATAAAACTGAGGTACTTGCAGGTAAGGATTATTACCTGGACTATATTGGCATGATAAAGTTTGCCATCTCAAATCGGTCTTTTTTTCAGGTTAATACACTTCAGACCAAAAAATTGTATGATATAATCTTAAAATATGCAGGCCTAAGAGGTAAAGAGACAGTCATTGATGCATATTGTGGTATTGGCACTATTTCACTATATCTATCAAAAAAAGCAGAAAAGGTTATTGGCATTGAAACAGTGGCTGAGGCAGTTGCAGATGCCGGTAAAAATGCTGGCTTAAATAATATAAATAACTGCCGTTTTTATGCAGGGAAGGTAGAAAAGATGTTTCCTCAGTTAATTAAAGAAGGTATAATTCCTGACCTTCTGGTATTTGACCCGCCCAGAAAAGGCCTTGACAAAAAAGTTATCGAAACAGTTATTGAGGCAAAAGTAGATAAAATAGTCTATGTTTCCTGTAATCCAGCAACACTGGCGCGTGATATAAGTTATTTTAAAAAACTATACAGGGTAGAAAAGATACAGCCTGTTGATATGTTTCCCCAGACATACCATGTGGAAACTGTAGTATCGTTGGGTATAAAAGATTAATAATCGTTTTATTTTAAGATAATTAACTAATTTAATAATAATTGGAGGGAATAATTATGAATATATTCTTTTTGCTTTTTTTTATTTTTCTGGGAGCAGTAGGGTTGTACTATCAGGCTGATGCAGGAGTTTTTGTTGGTTTAGGATTAATACCCTGGCAGGTAATTAGAATGAAGCTTAGTAAAAAAATAAACCTGACTGCAATTATAATCTGTGGTCTGGTAGGAATAGGTTATTTTGTATATATTAAAGACTGGGTGTTTTTAATCTTATTTATTTTTATTATTTTATATGATTACTGGGGACATTTACGTCTGGATATTGATACAGACCCAGAGCAGGTTGAGGAGTAGTTACTTGACATTTATAAAATATTTGGTGTAAAATATATTTTGAAATTAGTACAAAATTTAAAAGATTGATATTAAAATCAATCACAAATGATAAAAACTATAAAACAATAAAATTATAAGAAAGGAATGATAATGATGCCGACATATCTTTATGAATGTGAAAACTGTGGACGTTTTGAGAAGTTTCAAAAGATTACTGCCGATCCATTAGATAAGTGCCCTGACTGTAAAGGTGATGTGAAAAGAATTATTGGTGCACCGGGGATTATATTTAAAGGTTCAGGTTTTTATTCTACTGATAGTAAGGATGCAAGTAATAGTATTAATGGAAAAAATAAAAAAGATACAGAGTCAAAAGATGAAAATATTAAAAAGAAGCAGAAGTCTGGAGATAATACAGTAGCTGATAAAGAAAAAGTTTCATAATGATACTTGTCAGTGCCTGTTTGATGGGGAAAAACTGCAGATATGATGGAGACAATTGTCTTCATAATAAACTGGCCCGGTTATTAGCAGGGAAAGATATTAAACTAATCTGTCCCGAAACTGCAGGTGGACTGGATGTACCTCGTGTACCTGCCGAAATTGTCAATGGTGATGGCTTTGATGTGTTAGAGGGGAAGGCTCACATTGATAATAAAGAGGGACAGGATGTTACACGGTATTTTCTCAGGGGCTGTAATCAAATTTATAAGGAAATTAATAATAAACATATTGAATTTGCCGTATTAAAATCAAAAAGCCCATCATGTGGTGTTAATCAAATCTATAGTGGAAGATTTGACGGCAAATTACAGAGTGGTAGAGGAGTGTGGGCCGCTTATTTAATTAAAAAAGGTATTCCAGTTTATACAGAGCAGGATATAGAAAAAATAGAAAATAAATTAGACTAAGAAAGTCGAACTTTTTAATAGCAAAAGTTCGGCTTTTTTTATATTTTTGCCCGGCTAATTTTAAATATAAAATTACCTCAGATAAATAGGAATAAAAATACTATCTTTTGAGGCAAGATAGTAAAAAGTACATTTTAAAAAAAAGCAAAATAAAGGGGGATAAAAGTAAGGGATGAAGTCGCGAAAAAACAAGTTAATAATAGCATCATTATTGATTTTGGTAGTAATAGGAGTATTATTAGCAAATATCACTGAAACAGATGCTGCTCAACCTACTATTTCCTGGGGAAGCCGGGGGAATAGTGTTATTACTCTGCAGAGAAAGCTAAAACAGTGGGGTTATTATGATGACAGAGTAGATGGTAATTTTGGTCAGAATACATATTTAGCTATTGTGAATTTTCAAAGAAAAAATCGTATTCATGTAGATGGTGTAGTAGGCCCTGAAACTTGGGGTGCTTTAGGTTACCGCGGAACAACTACCGGTAGAGTTAGAATGGCTTCTGGAGGAGCAGGTGTCAGCAGATCCAATGATGCTCAGTTGATAGCAAGACTAATCCATGCTGAAGCAAGAGGTGAACCATATGAAGGCCAGGTAGCAGTTGCAGCGGTATTGTTAAACAGGGTTGATGACCCTGCCTTTCCTAACTCAGTCAGTGGTGTAATCTATCAACCACTTGCTTTTGAGTCTGTAGCAAATGGGCAATTTGATTTACCGCCGACTGCACAAAATGTGAAAGCAGCCAGGTCGGCATTAAACGGCTGGGATCCAACCCATGGTGCTACCTTCTTCTGGAATCCTTCAAAACCTGTCAATAAATGGATCTGGTCAAGGAAGATAGTACGCCGGATTGGCGGTCATGTCTTTGCTCAATAATATTAAGACAAAAAAAGAAATAGTGGTTGTTTTGATATCAGGATTTGTTAAAATGATTTGTGTATGAAATTTTAAAAAAATATAGCTATATATTGAGGAGGTATTTACAATTAAACGTCGATATTGGATTATACCGGTTTTGGTCGGGCTTTTAGCAGCTGGAGTGGCTGGCTACTGGGGCTATAATCAACAGCAGGAAAAACAACAGCTGCAAATATATATGGGTAACAACTATCAACAGGCATTTTATGACCTGGTTGAAAATGTTGAACAATTACAGGTGCTGCTGGGGAAAAGCCTGGTTTCAACTTCACCACGGCAGAATATTATGTTGTTAACAGATGTCTGGAGTTATGCAAATGTTGCCCAGGCAGATCTTAACAAATTACCGCTGGCAGCACAGACAGTCTATCAGACAGCCAAGTTTTTAAGTCAAACAGGTGATTATGCCCATGTTATGGCAGAGCAAAATGCTGAAGGTAAGGTATTAACTGAAGAAAACAGGAAAACATTAAGCCAGCTGAGGCAGCATTCAATTCAGATAGCAGAATTATTACAGGATGTTGAGCAGCAGGCAATGGCAGGAGAAATAGACTGGAAAGAACTTGTTAAAAGTACCAGGCAGCAGATTAAAAAAGAAGATGGCAAAACTAACCTTGGAGGTTTTGATGATATAAGAGATGAGACAAGTAAAATTCCTACCCTCATTTATGATGGTCCATTTTCAGATCAGATTACAGAGAGCAAACCTAAAGGGCTGGATGGTAAAAACATTTCCAAAGATGCTGCCAGGGATAAGGTGCGGGAAGTAATAGACAGTGAAGACGTAGGAAATATTGAAATATCTGCAGGAACTTCAGTCGAGGGAAGACTGCCTTCATATAATTTTCAGGTTAAAACAGACAAAGGCAACTATTCAGTTGATATATCCCAAAAAGGTGGTTATTTAGTCAGTTTGCTCAGCAGTAGAAATATAACCAATTCAAAAATATCACAGGAAGCTGTAGTAGACAAAGCTAAAGATTATTTATCCAGAAATGGTTACCCAAATATGGAGCCTACTTATTCTGAAGTTAAAGATAATACTTCATATATCTCTTTTGCTTATAAACAGGATAATATCATCTACTATCCAGATATTATAAATGTTCAGGTAGCACTTGATAATGGACAAATTATTGCAGTTGAAGCTTTAAACTACTTGATGTCCCATCATACCAGAGAGCCAAAAGAGCCAAATATTTCAGAAGATGAAGCACGTCAAACTGCTGATACCACTCTTGAGAAAACAGAAAATGTAAGGCTGGCAGTTATACCACAGCCGGCTTTAAAAGAGGCATTTACATATGAAGTGCGCGGTACGGTAGGTACTGAGACATATCTTATATATATTAATGCTGATACAGGAGATGAAGAACAAATATTGAAAGTTATTAAAGGAAATAAAGGTACTTTTGCACTTTAAATAACTTTCTTCTCAGACTTCAATATGATATAATAATGTAAAATTATTGAAGTAGGAGATTACATGAATAAAACTAAAGTATCTGTAGTAAAATGTGCTAATTATTCGGAAAAAGAGCTTAAAAATAGACTTAAAGAATTATTAAAACCATATAATGGAATGAAAGCTTTTGTTAAGCCGGGTCAAAAGGTTTTGTTAAAAGTTAACCTATTAATGGATAGCCCACCAGAGGCTGTTGTAACTACCAATCCTGTACTGGTCAAGGCTGTTGCTAGACTGGTGCAGCAGGCAGGCGGTAAAGTTATTATTGGGGATAGTCCCGGTGGGCCCTTTCGGCCCGGCTTATTAAAAAGGGTTTACCAGAAGTCAGGCCTGAAAAAAATAGCAGATGAAATAGGTGCTGAGCTTAATTTTAACACAGGTCAGGAAAAGGTATCATATTCTGAAGGTATCTATAATAAGTCTTTTGTGTTAGGGAAATATGTAACTGAAGCTGATGTTATTATTAATTTGCCGAAATTAAAAACACATGGTCTGACTGTGATGACAGCAGCTGTGAAAAATTTGTTCGGTACGATTCCTGGTGTCCTCAAGGCAGAGTATCATGTGAAAATGCCGGAAGTTGAAGTGTTTTCGGAAATGTTATTGGAGTTGGCATTTTGTGTAAAACCTGCCTTAAATATTGTTGATGCAGTTGTGGGAATGGAAGGTGATGGTCCTTCAGGTGGTGATGCCAGAAATTTTGGATATATTATGGCTTCCAGGTCTCCACTGGCAGTTGATGTAGCTTCAGCAAACTTACTGGGAATAAAACCTCAGTCAAAAGTTCCATATATTGAAGCAGCCAGAAAAAGAGGTTGGGTAGCAGATATAAGTAAACTGGAAATTGTCGGGCAAGAACTGGAACCACTTAAAGGTGTTAAGGTTCCTCCAGCCATAAATTCATCAAATTTAATTGACCAGAGGTTGCCTGAACCAATTGCTAATTTTTTAGAAAATATATTAAAGCCACGCCCTGTATTTAATCATGACAAATGTGTTAGTTGTGGGGACTGTTACCAAAGCTGTCCGGCTGATACTATTATTATGAAAAATAATTATCCTGAAGTAGAGCTTGATGACTGTATCAGGTGTTTCTGCTGTCAGGAAATGTGTAAATATAAGGCAGTTGAAATTAAACGGCCGATACTTGCCAGGTTATTGGTAAAAATAAATGAGGTGAAGAAATGAAATTAGGAATTATTTCAGATACCCATATACCTACAAAAGTAAAAAAACTTCCTGAAGAATTATTGACTGGTCTTCAGGGAGTAGATATGATTATTCATGCCGGGGATATTGCTGCTCAAAGAGTACTTGGCCAACTGGCAGAAATTGCACCTGTTAAAGCGGTGATTGGAAATATAGACCCGCCGACACTGGATTTGCCTTTAAGGCTTGACCTGGAGATAAATGGTTATAATATTGGTATTGTTCATGGACATAATTTACGGGGGCATATTATGGATAAATTGGGGTATATTTTTCCTGAAGCTGATATTATTATTTTTGGGCATACACATATTCCCTGTAATAAAAAAATAAATGGGCAGTTGTATTTTAATCCGGGCTCTCCAACTGACAGGCGTTTACAACCAAGACATTCATATGGTATTATAAATTTAGGTGATAGTATTAAGAGCCAAATAATAAAATTTTAAATTGAACAGGATACAGAATATCCGTTGGTGTTCTGTCTTAAATATCTCTTAATATATAAAAAGGAGTGGTCAATATGTCAGTTTATGATAATGCACACCGGCTTAAAGCCAATTTGCTCAAGTCAGATGAATATACTGAGTATCAGGAGATAAGGAAGAAGATTTTAGATGATGAAAATACAAAGGAAATGCTGCTTGATTATCAACAGATGCAGATAAAGCTGCAGACAAAACAAATGTCAGGCCAGGAATTAACAGATGAGGATAAAGAGAAGCTGGAAAATTTGCGGAAGATTATTGAATTAAATAATAATATTAAAAAATACTTACAGGCTGAGTACCGGATGAGTATTATGTTAAATGATATTCAAAAGATAATTTTTGAAGATCTGGAAATGGGTATCAGCAAAGATGAAGATAACGGGGAAAATACTAAAGACTAAATTATGATATCAAGTAATTGTTTTGTTATTTTTGATAACTAAGTTCTAATAAAGAGGAGATAAAATAAAGCACCCTGCAAACAGGGTGCTTTAAGCTTTCGTTAGATAATCGTTGATATTTATATCTATACCGGTACGACCTCTTTAACACCGGGAACATGTTCTTTCAGGGTTTTTTCAATACCATTTTTTATGGTTAAAGTAGACATTGGACAGCCCTGACAGGCACCGAGCAGTTTTACTTTTACTACTCCATCATCAGTTACTTCGACCAATTCTACATCTCCACCATCAGCCTGAAGACCGGGTCTTACTTTATCAAGAATTTCAGCAACTTTTTCTTTCATTACCAGTAACACCTCCTGTAATCAACTTTTTTCGAATTTATTATAACATTATTATTAGTAAAAATAAAGTAATCTATTAACAAAACCGGTATTTAAACTTATTAAATAAATAAAATTTGAGAAAAGAGAGATTTACTTATTCACCTTTTTCATCAATATCAGTATTTACTTTAAAATAGAGTTTTAGCTGATCATCAATAACCAGGCAAATTAGCTTAAGATAATATTTTTTATCCTCTACGGGTATAATTCTATTGTTAACAATATCTCTAAGCAGTAGTGGGTCTATTTTATTTATTTCCTGACCAATAGTATTAGATAATAGTTTATTTATTTCATCTTTGATTGCCTGTTGATTGTGTTTATTAATATCAGTCTCCAGTTCTATCTTAACACTATTTATAAATCTTTTTCTATACTGGTTTAATGTTTGATTAAGGTTTTCTATCTGAATTTCTTTTTTTTCTATTTGGTCCTTATATTCATTATTTTCATAGATCAGCAGGTCTATCTTTCTACCTATAAATATATTTAATAATGTAGAGCCTAATATAATTCCTAATATAAAAATACAGATAATATAAATCAATTCTTTTTTGGTAAATACAAAAAATGAATTGGTCAAAATTATGACCTCCTGAAAGCCGTTTTTTATTTACCGTCCACTTATATAAATAATATTTTCATAAAAGCTATTTGCCGCCACAGAAAACAGTAATCAACCAGTAGCCAAACTGTGCACCAACAAAGGCAGAGAGCAGGATAAAAAACTGCTGGAATATAATTGATAATTTCCCCTGAAAAAAGACTCCTTCCAGCAGCCTCAGGTTGGTAAATGTACCACCGATTGCACTGATTATTGCATAAAGTTTTATATCATCAGCTATTTCAGCCATGACTTTCAAAGGGGCTTTACTGGTCAGAACACCTCCAATACTACCGATAAAAGAGCCTCCCAGTACAACACCCAGGGCTATAAAAAAAGCAGTTATAACTCGATCCAATATACTCACCTCAATATATTTTATTCATAATATAATACTGTATGAATAAGGTTGCATTTTTTATAAAAGTATTATCCCTATTTTTTCCATTATATGACAGAGCGACTTTTTTCTTTTACTTAAATTTTAAAAGAAGGAAGAAAACATTAATTAGAGAAATAATATTAATAGAATAAGTAGCTAAGCTTAATAAAGGAAAGATGATAACTATGGATATGAATTCAAAGAAAACTAATAACAGCAGCGGCTTTGTCCATCTGCATAATCATACAGAGTATAGCCTTCTGGATGGTGCAGTACGGGTAGATGAGCTGCTTGAATATGCTAAAAAGAACAACATGTCGGCTGTGGCTATGACTGACCATGGTGTGCTGTATGGTATGATTGATTTTTACCGTAAGGCCAAAAAAGTAGGAGTTAAACCTATTATCGGCTGTGAGGTATACCTGGCACCTTCATCCCGTTTTGAAAAGAAGACTCCTGAAAGATATCATCTGGTTTTACTGGCAATGAATAATCAGGGTATACATAATTTAATAAATATAGTAAGTAAAGGCTGGCTGGAAGGTTTCTATTACAAACCACGGGTTGATAAAGAATTATTAAGCCAGAATAGTCAGGGACTGGTAGCGTTATCTGCCTGTATCCAGGGGGAAATCCCGCAGTTGATTTTAAAGGGAAAAGAGAATAAAATAAAGCAGACAATCAGCGATTATCAGTCTATTTTTGGTAGAGATAATTTTTACCTTGAATTACAGGACCATAATCTTGGAGAAGAAAAAAAGGTCAATAGTAAGTTAATCCAACTGGGAAATAAATTTAAGGCACCATTAGTTGTAACTAATGATGTGCATTACTTAAAAGAAAAAGATGCCAGGCTTCATGATTTACTGCTGGCACTACAGACAGGGAAAAACCTGGATGATGAAGATAGAATGTCTTTTCCCAATAATGAATTTTATTTTAAGTCTGCAAAAGAGATGAAAAAAATATTTCCTGCTATCGAAGAAGCTTATGCCAACACACTTAAAATTGCAGATAATAGTGAGGTTAGCTTTGATTTTAATACATTTCATTTACCTGAATTTCCGGGAGTTAGAGAAAATAAAAACCGGGAAGAACTGCTAAAAGAAAAATGTGAAAGAGGTCTCAGGGAAAAAGGTCTAGCTAATGATACCAGAGCACGCGACAGGCTGAAATATGAACTTGAAATAATCAAGGAAATGGGGTATGTCTCATATTTTTTAATCGTGTGGGATTTTGTTGATTATGCTGAGAAAAATGGTATTAGAGTTGGACCCGGCAGAGGATCCGCAGCAGGTAGTCTTGTTTCTTATCTGCTGGGGATAACTAAAATAAACCCACTTGAATATGATTTGATTTTTGAGCGTTTTTTAAATCCAGAGCGGGTAACAATGCCTGATATTGATATAGACTTTGATGAAAATAGAGATAAGATAATAGAATATGTTAAGGATCGTTATGGTAAAGAAAAAGTAGCTCAGATTGGCACTTTTGGAACTATGGCTGCCCGGGGAGCTATTAGAGATGTGGGTCGGGTAATGAATGTACCTCTGCGTAAAGTAGATAGAATTGCCAAAATGGTTCCCGGTAGACCGGGGACATCTATTGAAGATGCTGTTAAGATGAGTAAAAAACTTAAAAACATCTATCAGGAAGACAGTGAGGTAAAACAGCTTTTAGATTTTGCCAGAGGGGTTGAAGGCCTGCCGCGGCATATATCCACACATGCAGCCGGAGTTATAATTGGTGCAGAGCCGCTGGATAATATTATCCCTTTACAGACACAGGATGAAAGTATTATTACACAGCTGCCTATGGACAACCTGGAACAGCTGGGTTTACTCAAAATGGATTTTCTGGGCCTCAGGAATTTGACTATTATCAATAAAGCTTTAGCTTTAATAGCAGAAAATCATTCCGAAAAAATAGATATAGATAAAATACCACTGGATGATGAAAAAGTCTACCGGCTTTTAGCAGAAGGAAAAACTCTGGGTGTATTTCAAATGGAATCTCATCTGTTTCAGGATTTAAATAAAAAGTTGAAACCGGATAGGTTTTCAGACTTGATAGCTATTCTGGCACTGGGAAGGCCGGGCCCTCTGGGAAGTGGACTGGTCGACCAGTATATAGACAGCCGCCATGGTATAAGAGAGCCTGAATACCTTCACCCCAGTTTGGAACCTATTTTAAAGGAGACATTTGGTTTGATCTTATATCAGGAACAGGTAATGAAGATTGCTAATGATTTAGCCGGATATAGTATGGGAGAAGCAGATCTGCTGCGGAGAGGTATGGGTAAAAAGAAGAAAAAATTGATTGCCAGTGAGAGAAGTAAATTTGTGAAAGGTGCTGCTGAAAGAGGTATTGATAGTAAGACTGCCCATAAAATTTTTGACCAAATGGAGTATTTTGCCGGTTATGGTTTTAACAAATCACATAGTGCTGCCTATGCAATGCTTGCCTATCAAACAGCTTATCTGAAAGCAAATTATCCCTATGAGTTTATGGCTGCACTTTTGTCATCAGTAATGAGCAATCTGGATAAAGTTGCCAGCTATATTAGGGAATGCCGGGAGATGAATATAGAAGTATTACCACCTGATATTAATAAAAGTGGTTATGAATTTAAACCAGATAATAATGGAAATATACATTTTGGACTGAAAGCCATTAAAAATGTAGGTAAAGGTGCTATTCAGGCTATTATTGAGGGGAGGAAAGAGGAGAAGTACCGCTCTTTAAAAGACTTTATGGATAGAGTTGATATCAGTAAGATAAATATACAGGTAATAGAATCTTTAATTAAAGCCGGTGCCTTTTCTAATTTCAAACAAAAGCGTTCACAGATGCTGGTTAAGTATGAAGATATATATGAAAAAGCCAATGCCAGAAGAAGGTATCATACTGCAGGTCAGACCTCATTTTTTGATATTGTTGATAAAAAAGAAGAATTTTACCAGGATAAAATACAATATCCGGATATAGGTGAATTGAACCTTGATCAAAAATTAAATCAGGAAAAAGAATATCTGGGCATATATTTATCAGCACATCCGCTTGATATTGTCAAAGATAAAATAAAGCATTTTACTGATTATTCTCAGGATTATACAGAATGTAATAAATATACTCTGGCGGGTATGATAATAAACAAAAAGGAGCACATTACAAAGAACAATAGTCAAATGGCTTTTTTAACTATTGAAGATTTTTTGCAAAAAATGAATATTGTTGTATTTCCTGATATATATCAAAAGACTAAAAATTATTTAAATACGGGGGAAAAAGTTTTAATAAAAGGTAGAGTAGATGGAGATAGTATTTTGGCTGAGGTTATATTACCGTTAGATAGAACCTATCTGGAATTAAAAATTTCATCAAATAATAAAGGAATCTATAGGGAAATAACGAAATGTTTAAATACACATCAGGGCGATATACCTGTGTTTATTAATATTAAAGAAGGAGATAATTCATATATTATATTAACAGGTAGCAAATACTGGATTAATAGTAGTAAAGGTCTGGAGGAAAAGCTCAGCAGAATAATAGGCAAAGAGAATATTACATATTATAAATAGTATTTATAAATAGTATTTATAAATAGTATTGGAGGTTATCTATTAGATGAAAGGTGAGATATTTCAGTGGTTTAATCAGTATTTTAGTCAGGAATGGGCAGTGTTCTTTGTATCAATGCTGCCGATTGTAGAATTAAGAGGTTCTATTCCTTTAGCAATTTCACTGGGTATGAATCCCTGGAAGGCATACTGGATAGCAGTTGTTGGAAATGCTGTTCCAGTTATTCCACTTTTATTATTTCTAGAGCCAATCAGGAATTTTTTGATAAAGCATTTAATGATAATGAAACGGTTTTTTAACTGGCTTGATAAAAGGACTATAAAGAAAAGTGATAAAGTAGAAAAATATGGGGCGCTGGCACTTGTGTTATTTACTGCTATACCGTTTCCTACAACTGGTGCCTGGACGGCAAGCCTGGCTGCTCTTTTATTTAAAATTAAATTCAAATTTTCTTTGCCTGCTATCATTTTGGGTATAATTATTGCAGGGGTAGTTATGATAATTATTAGTGTGACAGGAAAAGCTATCTTATAACATGATATAATGTGTGCCGGGTTAATATTTTATTAGAGTATTGTTACCTTGACATTAAAAAGAAAAAAGTGTATTATAAAAAAAATAAGGGGGAATAGTTAATGGATGTTAATGCTGATTATGTAGTCATAAAAGCATTAGAAGATGGTGTAACTATTATAGGTTTAACAAGAGGTAAAGAAACTAAATTTAACCATACAGAAAAACTTGATAAAGGTGAAGTATATATTGCTCAATTTACTGAACATACATCAGCAATAAAAATCAGGGGTAAGGCTGAATTGATGACAAAGCATGGAAAAGAAACCACTGGTACTAATTAAGTTTAAAATGTGCAATAATAAACCAGACTAGTATAGATAGTACTGGTTTTTCTTTTAAGATAGGCTTGAGTTAACCACCAGTACAAGTATACAATATATTAGAATGTGAGGGATAACTATGTGGCAGGTAGTTTATATAGCTGCGAAAGAAAAAGCTCAAGCATTAAAAAGCAGGTTAGAAGAACAGGGAATAATGGTACAGTTAGACAGACTGGATAATAGTAATTATCAGATAAAGGTACTTACATCGGAAGTAGAAGATGCCTATAATATTGTAAATGAAGACTTATTAAAATAACAGATAGAACTTACTTATAATATAACTTAGTAATTTGCTTTGCTTATAGTGCTTAGAATTAAAATTGCTTGGAAAGATTTTAATGCGAAAATGGGGTGAATTCTTATATGTTAAAGGATCTCTTTGGGAAATCAAAATATGTTACTGTGAAAACTAAAAACAAGAGTAAAGATAAAAAAAAGGCGGACAGCCGTCTCTGGACAAAATGCAAAAAATGTAAAGAGATAATATTTAATAAAAAACTTGATGAAAATTATAAAGTTTGTCTCAAATGTGGTTATCACTTCAGGTTAACTGCTAGGGAGAGACTGACTATTACTCTTGATGATAATAGTTTTCAGGAAATAGGCAGGGATATTTATAGTAAAGACCCGTTAAAGTTTCCTAATTATGCAGATAAACTGAAAAAGTCCAAAGAAAAAACAGGTTTGAATGAAGCGGTTGTTATTGGAGAAGGTACTATCAACCAATATCCAGTAGTTATAGGTGTTATGGATTTTCATTTTATGGGTGGTAGTATGGGTTCAGTTGTAGGTGAAAAAATCACTATGGCTATCGAACATGCTGTTGAAACAGGATATCCATTGATTTTGTTTACAACATCTGGAGGAGCCAGAATGCAGGAAGGTTTAATATCATTAATGCAGATGGCAAAAACAAGTGCTGCTGTTAAAAGATTAGACAAAGCCGGCAATTTATATATAACAGTAATGACTGACCCTACATCAGGTGGGGTAACAGCCAGTTTTGCATCACTGGGGGATATAATTATTGCTGAAAAAGGTGCACTTGTTGCTTTTGCAGGCCCGAGAGTTATCAAGCAGACTATAGGTGCGGATCTTCCTGAAGGATTTCAACGGGCAGAATTTCTACTGGAACATGGCATGCTTGATAAGGTTGTATCCCGAGCAAATCTACGCGGTGAATTATTTAAAATTCTTAGGATTCATCAAACCGGGGTGAAAAAACATGGGTAATAACATACTGGAATTTGAAAAACCGTTAATAGAATTAGCTGATAAGATAAAAGAACTTCAGTCTTTTATGGATGAAAAGGGGCTGGACTTGAGTGAGGAAATAACTCGCCTAAAAAAGAGAGCAGTTAATCTACAGCAGGAGATATATGCAGGTTTAAATACAAAACAAATATTACAGATAGCAAGGCATCAGGATAGGCCAACTGCTCGTGATTATATTGACTTTATCTTTGATGAATTTGTTGAATTACATGGAGATAGAAGATACAGTGATGATAAAGCTTTAATTGGAGGTATTGGCCTAATTGATGATATTCCATTTACTTTTGTAGGTCATCAGAAAGGGAAATCCACAAAAGAAAATTTAGAAAGAAATTTTGGTATGGCTCATCCTGAAGGATATAGAAAGGCACTAAGGTTGATGGAACAGGCAGAAAAATTTGATAGACCGGTTCTGTGCTTTATAAATACTTCAGGTGCTTATCCTGGAATTGGTGCTGAGGAACGCGGACAGGCAGAAGCAATCGCCTACAATTTGATGGAAATGTCAGACTTAAAAGTACCTATTATTGTAATAGTTACTGGAGAAGGTGGTAGTGGTGGTGCACTGGGTATAGGCCTTGGTGATGATATTATGATGCTGGAATATAGTTATTACTCTGTCGCGTCACCAGAAGCCTGTGCGTCTATCTTATGGAGTGATGCGGAAAAGTCAGCTGAAGCTGCAGAAGCTTTAAAGGTAACCTCTTCGGATTTGCTTAATCTGGGGTTAATAGACAAAATAATAAAAGAACCTGCTGGTGGTGCCCATAAGGCCCCTGAGAAGACAGCCGGTATAATTAAAAAAGAAATACTAAATAGTTATAAAAAATTAAATGCATATTCTACAGAAAAGCTGTTAAATACAAGATATCATAAATTTAGACAAATGGGAGAATATACTACTAATGATACAATACTTGTTCCGAATGAAGTTATAAAGGAGGAAGCTGAATGAATAAAATAGCTGTTCTTACCAGTGGTGGAGATGCACCGGGAATGAATGCAGCAATCAGGGCAGTTATTAGGACTGCCCTTTATCATGGTATTGAAGCAGTTGGAGTTAAAAGAGGCTATAGTGGTTTGATTGAAGGCGATTTTGAACAAATGAATAGAAGTTCGGTTAGTGATGTTATCCAGAAAGGTGGTACTTTTTTACTTTCGGCCAGATGTGAAGAATTTAAAACTAAAGAAGGGCGAAAGAAAGCATATGATAGTATGGTTGAAGAAGGTATTGAAGGATTAGTGGTAATTGGTGGTGATGGTTCTTTAAATGGTGCTGTAAAGCTTTATGAGGAAACCGGAATACCAGTGATAGGCGTACCTGGCACTATTGATAATGATCTGGCAGGAACTGATTATACTATTGGTTTTGATACGGCCATGAATACAATTGTTAATGCTATTAACAAGATTAGAGATACAGCTACATCTCACGAAAGAACATTTATTATAGAAACTATGGGTAGACACTCAGGTTTTCTGACTGTAATGACCGGACTAGCTGGAGGAGTTGAAGCAGCTTTAATTCCCGAACATGAATTCAATATAGACAAACTATGTAAAAAATTAGACGAAAGACAGAAAAAGGGAAGATTACATAATATTGTACTTGTAGCTGAAGGTGTAGGAGAAGATTTTAAGACCAACCGTGATATTAACGAAAGTAGTGCTTTTTCTTTAGGTAGAATAATATCTGAAAGAACCAGCCAGGAGACAAGAGTTATTATTCTGGGTCATCTTCAGCGTGGTGGTTCACCTACAGTGCAGGACAGGCTTTTAGCCAGTAGAATGGGTGCTAAGGCTGTGGAATTGTTATTAGATGGTGAGACAACCAAAATGGTTGGATTAAAAGGCAATGAGATAGTATATAATAATATAAATGATATAATGAGTAAACATAAAGATATTAATCTAGAATTATACAGGCTCAGCCAAATACTATCATAACAGGCTCAGCCAAATACTATCATAAAAAAATGATCCTGGAGGTAATTTATGAGGAGAACTAAAACAAAAATAGTATGTACTCTGGGACCAGCAACAAATAGCAGGAAGATTATAAGCCAGCTGGTTGAATCGGGTATGGATGTTGCACGCCTCAATTTTTCTCATGGTAATTATGAAGAGCATGGTAGAAGAATAAAACTTGTTAGAGATGTTGAGGATATATATCAAAAAACTGTTGGGATTATGCTTGATACACGGGGGCCGGAAATAAGAACAGGTGATCTGGAAGAAGATAATATTCAGCTTAAAGCAGGTCAGGAGTTTATACTTACTACAGAAAAGATGATAGGTAATAAAGAAAAAGTATCTGTTTCATATGATTATTTAACAGAAGACATCAAGGCTGATAACAGGATATTAATAGATGATGGTCTAATTGAACTAAAAGTAATTGAAGTTAAACCTCCCAATATAATATGTAAAGTAATAAATGGCGGTACATTAGGCTCCAGAAAAGGTGTGAATATACCTGGTGTTTCCCTTGAACTGCCTTCCTTAACTAAAAAGGATAAAGAGGATATTAAATTTGGAATTGAAATGGGAGTAAACTTTATAGCTGCTTCTTTTGTTCGCCGGGCAAAAGATGTAAAAGCAATTAGAGCTATTCTAGATGATGCTGATGAAAATGGTATTTATATAATTGCAAAGATTGAAAGTCAGCAGGGTGTTAACAATATTAATGAAATTCTTGAAGTAGCAGATGGCATAATGATTGCCAGGGGAGACCTGGGGGTTGAGATACCACCGGAAAAAGTTCCTGTTGTCCAGAAAACTATAATCAGTAAATGTAATGATGCAGCAAAACCAGTTATAACCGCAACCCAGATGCTGGAATCCATGATACGTAATCCGCGCCCTACCAGAGCAGAGGCCTCTGATGTTGCTAATGCTATTCTTGATGGGACTGATGCAATTATGTTATCAGGAGAATCTGCAATGGGTAATTATCCGCGTGAAGCAGTTGATACTATGGATAAAATAGCCCGGGAAATTGAAAGTTCTAATTTTTATCAAAATATACTGGAGAATTATAAAACTCCAAATTCCAAAACTGTTACAGAAGCTATCAGTTTTGCATCCTGTAAAACTGCCAAGGATTTGTCAGCAGAATGTATAATTACAGCTACAAGTTCTGGATTTACTGCCCGAATGGTGTCTAAATACAGGCCGCTAACACCTATAGTTGCGGTTACCCATAGTAAACTGGTAAAACATTATTTAACATTAAAATGGGGGGTATATCCACTACAGGTAATTGAAAGTGAATCAACTGATGAGATGATCGAAAATTCTATAAAAGCAGTAATTGAAAATGGTTTTGTTGATAAAGGAGACCTGGTGACAATTACCGCTGGTGTGCCTGTTGCAATGTCTGGAACTACCAATTTGATTGAGGTGCTTGTGGTGTAATTCTGGAATTTTTTCAGGAATATCTGGGTGTGGAAAGAATTTCAAATTAAAATTAATATTATAACTGGATTTTTATCAAAATTTGTTGTATAATAATCAAGGTTTATCATCTAGCTATTACAAATTTTTGATTGCTTATATAAAGTTTTATCGTTTTACCCTGATACAAGTTTATAAGGATATTACTGGGGGGTGGTTGTTCGTAAAGGCTTAATATGTTTTTACATAGGATTTAAAACTAACAAAAAATTCAAGGGGGTATTTAATTAAAAATGTCACAAGAAAAATATGTTTATTCTTTTGGTGGAGGTAAGGCTGATGGTGAAACAGGTCTTAAGGATCTTCTTGGTGGTAAAGGTGCAAACCTTGCGGAAATGACCAGTCTAGGTATCAATGTACCACCTGGATTTACCATTACTACTGAAGTATGTACATTATATTATGAAAATGATGAAACTTATCCAGAAGGACTGGATAATCAGGTAGATGAAGCTGTAGCAAAGGTAGAAGAACTGATGGATAAAGATTTTGGTGATGTTAATGATCCACTTCTATTTTCCGTTCGCTCAGGTGCTAAAGTATCTATGCCTGGTATGATGGATACAGTTCTTAATCTGGGGCTTAATGATGAAACAGTTAAAGGTGTAATTAAGCAGACTGGAAATGAAAGATTTGCTTATGACTCCTACCGCCGTTTTGTTCAGATGTTTGGTAATGTTGTTCTGGGTATGGATGGTGCTGATTTCGAAGAAATTCTTGAAAAGAAAAAAGAAGAACGCGGTGTAGAATATGATACTGAATTAACAGCTGAAGATTTGAAAGAATTAGTTGCTGAATTCAAAGCACATATTGCAGATACAACCGATCAAGAGTTTCCAGAAGATCCTAAAGAACAGTTATGGGCTTCTATTGATGCTGTTTTTGGTTCCTGGAATAATGAGAGAGCTATCAGTTATAGAAATATTAACGATATCCCACATCACTGGGGTACTGCTGTTAATGTTCAGACTATGGTTTATGGTAATATGGGTAATGACTGTGGTACTGGTGTTGCCTTTACACGTAACCCGGCTACTGGTGAAAATAAGTACTGGGGTGAATATTTAAAGAATGCTCAGGGCGAAGACGTTGTTGCCGGTATTCGTACTCCTAAAGATATTTCTGAACTTGAAAATGATATGCCTGAAATGTATGATCAATTAGTAGAAATTTTTGAAACTCTGGAAAGTCATTATAAAGATGTACAGGATGTTGAGTTTACTATTCAACAGGGTGAACTTTTCATGCTGCAGACCCGTACTGGTAAAAGAACAGCAAGAGCTGCTGTTAAGATAGCTGTTGATATGGAAGAAGAAGGATTAATTGATAAGAAAACAGCAGTAACACGTGTAGATCCTAAAAAACTTGATGAACTTCTGCATAAAAGGATAGACCCTAATGCAGATGTTGAAGTTCTGGCTCAGGGTCTTGATGCTTCACCTGGTGCAGCCAGTGGTAAAGTAGTCTTTGATTCTGATGAAGCTGCTGAAATGGGTGCTGAAGGTGAAAAGGTTATTCTTGTTAGAACCGAAACATCTCCAGAAGATATTCACGGTATGGCTGCTGCTCAGGGTGTACTTACATCTCGCGGTGGTATGACTTCTCATGCTGCTGTTGTTGCAAGAGGTATGGGTAAACCAGCTGTTGCCGGTTGTGAAGATATAAATGTTAATTACGAAGCACAGCAGTTTGTTGTTGGAGATACTGTTGTCAAGAAAGGTGACATCATCACTATGGATGGTGGAACTGGTAAAGTCTATCTTGGTAATGTTGATACTATCGATCCAGAATTAGATGAAAATTTTGAGAAAATAATGGGTTGGGCTGACGATATTAGAGCTCTAGGTGTAAGAACAAATGCAGATACACCTGGTGATGCTGAAACTGCTGTAGGTTTTGGTGCAGAAGGTATCGGTCTCTGCCGTACAGAGCATATGTTCTTTGACGAAGACCGCCTTCCAATAGTTCAGGATATGATTCTGGCTGATAGTAAAGAAGAGAGACAGTCTGCATTAGATAAACTACTGCCAATGCAAAAATCTGACTTTAAAGGTATCTTTAAAGCTATGGGAGAGCGTGCAGTAACAATTAGATTACTTGATCCACCACTTCATGAGTTTTTACCAGATCATGACGAATTATTAGTAGAAGTAACCAGGCTGCAGGAAAATGGTGGAGACGAAAAAGAATTAGCCAAAAAAGAAGAATTACTAAATACTATTGGCCGTCTTCATGAAATGAATCCTATGTTAGGTCACCGCGGCTGTCGTTTAGGAATGACATATCCTGAAATATATGAAATGCAGGTAACTGCTGTATTTGAAGCAGCCTGTGAGTTAAAACAGGATGGTGTTGATGTACATCCAGAAATCATGATTCCACTTGTTTCTCATATAAATGAATTAAAATCAATGAAAGAAGTTGCTAAAAAGGCCGCGGATAGTGTAATTGAAGAAGCAGGTGTTGAATTAGAATATACAATTGGTACTATGATTGAGCTTCCAAGAGCATGTATGACTGCTGACGAAATAGCAGAGGAAGCAGAATTCTTCTCCTTTGGTACCAATGACCTGACACAGACTACTTTTGGATTCAGCCGTGATGATGCTGAAGGTAAATTCCTGGCACATTATATTGATGGTAATGTACTTGAAAAGAATCCTTTCCAGGTGCTTGATCAAAAAGGTGTAGGCCAGCTTCTAAAAACTGGTGTAGACAAAGGACGTTCTACCAATGCTAACTTAAAAGTTGGTATCTGTGGTGAGCATGGTGGAGAACCTAGTTCTGTTAAGTTTTGTCACGATGTTGGATTAAATTATGTATCCTGTTCACCTTATCGTGTGCCTATTGCTAGATTAGCTGCAGCACAGGCAGAAATTGATAATCCAAGAGGATAAATAGTAAATTAAACCGGAACAATTAAAAACATAAAAGAGAGAACATGTTTTTACATGTTCTCTCTTTTAAAAAATAAGTGAAGAAATTATCAAAAAATAGTATGAATTAATTATTTAGGATGTAATTGTAAATAAATAGTAAGAAAATTATGAAAAAAAATAAATAAAATATGATATAAAAACTTCAATAAAGTTGATGAAAAGAAGTTGAAAGAAAAAAACAAAAATGTTATAATAAATTGAATAAATTTCCACTTTATAAAAATACAAATATTTTTATAATCATACATATATAAGGAATAATATCTGGTTTTTAATAATTTTTTTTGTATATTTATAGGAGGTGATGTGTATATAAAATAAGTAATTAAATCAAGCTCTCTGTTAATATGTAGTTGAGATGAAGGAGGAATATAATAGTGATAAATAATTTAATTGAAGGTATTCAAATTTCGATAATAGGGATATTTTTAGTGTTTTTAATTCTCTTTATATTATCTCTAATCTTACAATATTTTAGTAAATTAATTCAGGATAAGGAGATAAAACCCAGGCAACAAACCAGACAGCTTAAGCAGCAAAAATCTGTAGAAGATATAGATACAGCTTTGAATGATAAAAAACACGCTGTAATTATTAGTGCTATTATGGCAGAGGTACTGGATGAAAACCAATATGTGGTTAACATAAATAAAGTAAATCGTGTATAGCGAGAGAGAAAGGGGTTTGTCATAATGAAAAAATATAAAGTAAAAATAAATGATGATATTTACGAGGTTGAAGTAGAAGAGATACAGGTTGACCTAGATGTTGAAGAAGTAAATAGTGATAGTAAAAGTGATAGTAAAAGTGATAGTAAAAGTGATAGTAAAAGTAAAG
>JBMCBT010000020.1:0-29210 GCA_048623215.1 Halothermotrichaceae bacterium | reverse complement strand
ACAAAAAAGCAGTCAGAAAAGAGATAAGGGTTCTGGACATGATTTTACAGTGTGGAATAATGGAGCCTATAATTTCCTGAGGTTAGTTTTCAAAAAGTTTGAACTATCTGAGAAATCTTCTAATGGACAAAGTTACATCAGGAAGACACTTGACACCTTTTAGTATTCGCTATCAATGTTAATTTAATGGTATTTTTAGGTTTTAAAAGAAACTTTATTTAATATCACTGATTATAATACAAGGGGAGGGATTACAATGAAAAAAGAAAGAAATCTTTTACTGGTAATGTTAACTGTTGCATTAATGGTATTTACAAGTATATCTATTATTGCAGCTAATGAATTTGATTCAAAGGGAAGAATGGTTGCTCATTATGGAAGTCCTGTGATTGATGGTCAAGTAGATGATATATGGGAAACTGCACAGGCAGTTACTCCTCAATATGTATCTGAAAATGTTGAGACATTTGCTACTTTTAAAGTTTTATGGGATGATGATGCTTTATATATTCTGGCGGAAGTTAAAGATAAAAACCTGTCTATAGAATCTGAAACACCATATATGCAGGATTCTTTTGAAATCTTTTTAGATGAATATAACAATAAGACTCAGGCATATGGTGTAGATGATTTACATTTTCGAGTAAATTATCAAAACTTACAAACTGTGGATGTAGGAAATGGGGAGCGGTTTTATACAAAGACCAGCCCAACAAAAGACGGGTATTTAATTGAGTCCAGACTTGCATTGAAAAAAGAGCCTGAAAACGGACAGGTGCTTGGAATTGAATTACAGATTAATGATGCTAAAGGAACCAATAGAATTGGTACCCTTAATCTTTTCGACTCAACAGGTACTGCCTGGAATGACACAAGTAAATTTGGTGAAATTAAACTTACTGGTAAAAAAGAGGATGCAATGACAGGCTTGAATTCATATGGTCTAATTAATTTGCTGAAGGAAACTCAAGAACTTGATTTAACACAATACAAAAATGCAGATATACTACAAAAACAAATTGATAAACAGTATAATGATTTAAAAGAGACAATTAATAAATTAAAATTGACTGATGAAGCAACAAATGAAAAAACATTTGAAACTGTACCAGATGAATATAGAAGTAAAATTGAACAACAGGGTAAAATTGAAAGACTAGAATATAAAGCAGCCAGTACAGACGGTGGTACCGACACTAAGTATATGAATGTTTATCTTCCATATCAATATGATGCTAACAAAAAATATGATGTTTTATATTTGATGCATGGTGGTAGTGAAGATGAAAATACCATATTTGGAGGTCCTGGTGAAAACAAAGAACTAAAGAAAATGATAGATAATATGATTGCTCAGGGAGATATTGAGCCACTTATTGTTGTTACACCTACATTTTATGGTGGAAGTAATGATACAGAACATTTCCCAGAAGAACTAATTAACAAAGTTATCCCCTTAGTAGAAACAAAATATAGCACTTATGCAGACTCAATAAACAAAGAAGGTCTAAAAGCTAGCAGAGAACATAGAGCATTTGGTGGATTTTCAATGGGTTCAGTAACTACCTGGTATACTTATATAGATTGCCTTGATTATTTCAAATACTTTATGCCATTGAGTGGTGACTGTTGGGTATTAGGTCAAAAAGCTGGAAGTGAAAAACCCGAGGAAACAGCAAAATACCTTGCAAATGTTGCAAAAAAAGCTGGTTATACTCCGGATGATTTCTATATATTTTCTGCTACAGGTAGACAGGATATTGCCTATCCTAATTTGAAACCTCAAATTGATGCCATGAAAAAATTAGACAGTTTTATTTATTCATCAGATACAGATAAAGGTAATTTTTATTTTCTGGTAAGTGAGGAGGGAACTCACGCCTGGAATTGGGTTAATCAGTATATTTATAATATATTGCCCGATTTATTTGTAAATTAGAACTATTACAGGAGGTATCCTTAGTGGAGAAATCGAAGAGAATATAGTTGATGGTGGTCAATAACAAATCTAAAACTATGGTATAAAAATGAAGCTAAAGATTTATTAAGGAAATTTATTAATGACATAATGTAATTATGCCAGGAGGTTAACTTATGGATACATCAAGAAAGGCACCGGTAGTGATTACGGATCCTGAATATATGTTTCCAGCTTTCTCAAATGGCAAGGTACTTTTAGGAAAAAAGCAGGGGCGCCTACCTGTGATGGGTTGGAATAGTTGGAATGCATTTGGAAGTGAAAACAATGAGGAAATTACAAAAGCAATGGCTGATGCATTTATTGATCTGGGATTAGCTGACCTGGGATACGAGTATATAGTGCTCGATGACGGCTGTTATGAGTCTGAACGTGTAGAGGGATTACTTTCAAATGAACCCCGGAAATTCCCGGGCGGTTTTAAAGCATTGTCAGATTATATACATGATAAGGGACTTAGATTTGGTATGTACAGTGATATAGGCACAAATCTTTGCGCAGGTTCTGCGGTGGGTACCTGTGGTTACGAGGATATTGATGCAGAGACTTATATTAACTGGGGTGTTGACTTTTTAAAGGTTGATAATTGTTACTACCTCTGGGATAATGCAACATGTTCAGATGAAAAAAATGCAAAATATAGCTATGTATATAGCAAATAAAGACTTGATTGCATTGAATCAGGATGTGCTGGGGATTCAGGCAAAAAATTTACTGCTCTCTCGACAATGTCAACCCAGATACTGCATATGTAACAAATAACAACCGTATTGATATTCTTGCAAAGCCTCTTGCTAACGGGGATATTGCATTAGCTTTCATAAAATTAAGTGACTCAAGATATACTGATGAGCATTCAATAGATGTAGGGAATATTATCAAGTATATTGGGGATAAAATGATAGATACTTATAAATTTGGAAATGCAGCAGGATATCATATTAAAAATTTGTGGTCAGGTGAGACAACAGAGAACATTTCAGGGTTTTTCTCAGTTATAGGTATTGATGCCTATGACAATTTAACTATAAGAGTTGCTCCTATTTAGATATAATTATTAATCTGTTTCTGTAATGCTTGATAGTTTAACTATAAACCGTAATTAATCAGCACAAACTATATGATATAGACAAAGAAAGGGGATATTAATATGCTCAGAGAAGTAGAAGTTGAAAATGGTAAGATCCGGGGACTGCCGGCAGCTGATCCCCGTATAACAAGTTTTAAAGGGATTCCTTTTGCTGCCCCTCCTCTAGGTAAAAACCGTTGGCGTGCTCCTCAACCGGCAGAGGGTTGGGATGGAGTTTTGGAAGCATTCGAATTTGCACCAATATCAATGCAGGCAACACCAGGTGTAGATAAAAGTAATATATATAGTAGGGAATGGCATGTGGATCCAGATATACCTATGAGTGAAGATTGTCTTTATCTTAATGTTTGGACTCCTGCAGAGAGTACTGATGAAAAGCTACCAGTATATGTCTGGTATTTTGGAGGAGGATTTCAATATGGATATACGGCTGAAATGGAATTTGATGGTGAACGGATTGCCCGTAGAGATGTAGTAGTAGTGACGGTGAACTATCGTCTAAATGTCTTTGGGTTCTTATGCCACCCAGAAATAACTGCAGAAAACCCAGAAGCACCGGCGAATTTTGGACACCTTGACCAGCAGGCTGGTGTTGAATGGGTTAAACGTAATATTACAGCTTTTGGTGGTGACCCAGACAATATTACTATAGGTGGCCAGTCTGCAGGTGGTGCCAGTGTGCTGACTCAACTAACTTCACCACAAAACAAAGATTTTTGTCAGAGAGCTATTATCCAGAGCGGTCTTTTTACCAGACTATATCCAGATGATAATATGCCGGGGGTAGGACGTAGTTTGACTGAAGTTGAACAGGAAGGTGTGAAGTTTTTTGACTATCTTGGAGTCTCTTCTCTTGCAGAAGCCCGTCAGCTTGATGCTGAATATATTCGAGATAAATCACTGGAATATAAAAAAATCTGGGGTACTGTTATTGATAATAAGTTTTGCGTAGATGACCCATTTGAACTTTTCCTGGAAAACAAACGCTGTATGGTACCGGTTCTTTTAGGACATACTTCTACAGAATTTTTTACTACTCCTGATGTTGAGACTATTGATGAATTTAAAGATATGGCTGTAAGATTGTTTGGTGATGATGCAGATAAATATCTTGATCTTTGTCAGGTTCAGTCTGGCAATATAGAGCAAGTGCTGGAAAAGGCTTCAGCAAGTAGAATTGAATATGCTATTAGAGTTGCGGGGAGGGCCAATGCTGAGACTGGTGCTGACCTCCCTCTTTATTATTATATTTTTGATGCAGAAATACCGGGTTGGGATAACCCTGGAACATTTCATTCAGTTGATCTCTGGTTCTTTTTTGAGACGCTGGCAAAATGCTGGAGACCTTTTGTTGGTAAACACTATGATCTGGCTCGTCAGATGTGCAATTACTGGGCTAATTTTATAAGTAACGGGGATCCCAATGGTAAAGATGCTACCGGAGAAGATATGACGCAGTGGAATCCTTATACACTTAAGGCGCCATACGGGATGGTTTTTGGCGATAAAGTAGAGTTTGTAGAAGAAAAGCCAGATGATTTAATGAAATTTTTAGTTGAGCAATATTTTTTAAAAGATGAAAAATATAACGAGGATTTATAAACTTTTACTGGTTAGTGGGACTGTATAATTCCTAAAATAGGTATGAAAAACAGAAAGTAAAGTAAGGTTGTCCCTACTTTACCTGGATTAATAGAAAAACTGGTGAAATGATTGTCTGGTTAAATTATAATGAGTAGAAAGAATAAGCAGGAAATCAAGTAATTTTAAAGAAATATATTTACATAAAAGGATTAAATCGGGCATAAAGAATAATAGACCGGGAGGAGAGAAAATGAAAATTTCATTAAGAAATATTGTTATTGCTGGTATGTTGGGAGCTGTTTCTATTATTCTTGGTGTCAGTGGTATTGGCTTAATTCCGGTACCTACTATAGCTGGAAAAGTAACAATTATGCATATACCTACTATTTTAGGTGCTGTAGTTGAAGGGCCTATTGTTGGAGTATTAATTGGCTTAATATTTGGTTTGTTTAGTTTCCTGAGAGCGTCAAATGCCTGGTTTGCTGACCCGCTTGTTTCAATTTTACCTAGACTTTTTATAGGTATAACAGCATATTTGACATATGTAGGAATCAAAAAAATTAATATTTATTTAGCCTATATTTCTGCTGGAATTATCGGCAGTCTTACTAATACCATACTTGTTCTTACTATGGCTGTTTTGAGAGGATATACTCCGGTTGAAGGTGCATTATCTATCGCAGTTATTCATGGTATTCCAGAGGCCTTGGTTGCAGCTATTTTAGTAAGTATACTGGCCAGGGCTATTCATAAATATATGGAAAAGACAGACTAATATAAGGAGAAAAACATGGAAAACAAAAGCAGGATTTATAGTTTGCTTGCTGTTGGAGTTGTAGTAATTTCATTTTCGGGTATATTGATTAAGTTATCGACTGCTCCGCCATTGATAACTGCTTTTTATAGAATGTTTTTTAGTTCATTAATATTAACACCTATTTTAGTAATTAAACATCGACAGGAATTAAAACTTTTTTTTGATTATAGACCTGCTTTAGTAGGTTTTTTTCTGGCAGTACATTTTTATCTATGGATATCGGCTTTTGAATATACAGATGTGGCCAATGCCGTTATTTTTATTGCATTACAGCCTTTATTTACATATTTAATGGAATTTTTATTTGCCCGTGAAGATATCTATAAAGGGATATTGTTTGGTATTATCACAGCTTTTATAGGAAGTGTTATAATAAGTGTTGGTAGTATTAATGTAATGTTTGATAAACTCTGGGGAGACCTGCTGGCAGTAGCGGCTGCTTTATTTGCCGGTATTTATTTATTCCTGGGTCGGAGTTTACGGGAAGAGGTGGATTATTTACCATATTTATATATTGTGTATACATATGCTGCTTTATTTTTAGGTTTATTCACCCTGGTTCAGGGTATATCATTCACAGGACATATTGAAGGTAACCTGTTATACTTTCTGGGGTTGGCAGTAGGACCAACTTTAGTTGGTCATTCTGTGTTAAATTATTCTGTAAGATTTTTGACGACAACTATTGTTTCCCTTACTATATTAGCTGAGCCTGTTATTACAACATTTTTAGCATATATTTTACTGGGAGAAGTGGTAAGTGTAATTACAATTGTTGGTGCTGTTTTTATAATGGTCGGGATATATCAGGCTACAATGACTGCCAGAAAAAGAGAAAAGGTTGTGGAAGTTTAAAATTAAAGCCTGCCAAATCTTATAAAAGATTTAGCAGGCTTTCTGTTTTAAATGCTTTTTACCTATTAATAATGAAATAAATATTTAAATATTTATTTCATTAAAAATTTTGCTGCTTTTTCAATATTATCTTTAGATGCTACCAGAAAAACCTGGTTGTTTTCATTTATTGTTTTATTTCCTCGTGGTATTATTAATCTATTTTCTTCCTGATTAAATATACCGGCAATTACACAATCTTCGGGAAAACCTGGGTTGCTGACTATATCCGAAATTGTTTTTCCTGCATATTTTGCCTTATCCGGTATAGTTATGATAGATATTTCAGCTTTACCTTCACTGATTGATGCCACCCGTCTTATTTCAGGCTGTTCAATATCAATTATAAATCTATTGATAATCATATCAGTAGAAGAACCAATATTGGTAGCTCCGGCCAGCTGATATGCACTTTTATATTCTGGTTCTCTCATCCTAACCAGTATTTTATCAACCCCAAAATTGTTGGCCAGTAGTGAAAAGGCCAGGTTGTCCGAATCATATCTCATTACTGCCAGTGCTGTATCACATTTTTCAATACCTGCTTCCCGTAGTGTTTCAATTTTAGTAGCATTACCATTAATTGTAACAGCTCCATAATGTGAGTATATTCTTTCACAGATACGTTGATCTGTATCAATAACGACAACATCATGTTTTTTGACCAATTTTTTTGTTAAAGACCTACCAACTATACCTCCACCTGCAATTATTATATACATTTATATTCTCCTTTCGCTCAGATGTTTTATTTAGATAAACCAGGGTATTTAGATTATATTTGATGTTAATGGCAGCTGGGGCCACGATGAATTCATCTATGCTTTCCAGGCTTTTCTGGAAAATAGTATGAATAATGGTAGAATTTCAAGCCTGCCGGCCAGCATACCGATAATATAAGTTATTTTTATGACCGGAGATAAAGATATCATCTTATCAACACTAAAGAAAAATGGACCAACATTGCCTACAGCTGAGAACATTCCAGAGAGAGACTGAATTGTATTTAAATCTGAAAATAAAGATGTGATCACAGCACCAATAAGTATAAGCAAGACCCAGAAGAAAAATAGTGCTGAGATACGGTAAATCTCATCTTTTTTTATAATGTTTGTTTCCATGGTTACCGGGAGAACGGAATGTTCTGGATAATATATTTTTTTAGTTTCCCTTAAAAATAATTTATTAAGTAGTACAATTCTTAATACTTTAATACCACCTGAAGTTGAACCGACACAACCTCCAATTAACATCAAGACCAGAAATAATATTCCGGCAACAGCTGGAAAAAAAGCTGAGTCGATATTTTCTGTAAGATAACCGGTGGTAGTCATAACAGAAACCACCTGAAAAAGAGTGGTTCTAATTGTGGTCTCCAGACGGGAAAAAGTGTCACTTGAAATTAATAATTTTCCTAAAACTATTAGTGAAGTAAATCCCAGGATAATTCTCCGGAAATACTTAAATTCAATATTATGTATAAATTCCTTAATATCTCCACTTAAAAGACGATAATGAAGCAGGAAATTGATTCCTCCCAATGCCATAAAGAAAATAATTGTATATTCAATCTGTTTATAATATGGATGTCCACTGTCAGCAAAAAAGCCAATACTGTTGTCATAATTGGAAAAACCGCCTGTTGATAGAGTAGTGAAACTGTGAATAACTGCATCAAAGAAAGACATCTTAAAAAATAATAAAATGATGATTTCCATCAGGGTAAATAATATGTATATACCCCAGAATATTTTTATTGTGCGAAATATATTGGGAACCGGTCGTGACAGGCTAATTTTGTGGCTTTCAGCTGAAAACAATTGCCAGTAATTACCCTCACTGCGGAAAGTTATCAAAAGGAAAAAAGTCAGTATCCCCAGGCCTCCCAGCCACTGCATGAGACTTCTCCATAATATAATAGATTTTGGGATATCGTTTAGACCTGTAATAATAGTTATCCCGGTGGTTGTAAATCCACTAACTGATTCAAAAAACGCATCAAGAAAACCTATGTTTAGACCCATTGTTAAAGGAGCTGCTCCAATTAATGAAGAACAAATCCAGGCAGTACTTACTGCTATCATACTGGTACTGACACTTAAATTGAGTTTATTTTTTTTAAATATAACTAGTGACAGCAGAGCACCTAC
This sequence comes from Halothermotrichaceae bacterium, assembly GCA_048623215.1. Taxonomy (GTDB): domain Bacteria; phylum Bacillota; class Halanaerobiia; order Halanaerobiales; family DTU029; genus JBMCBT01. The sequence goes on along the minus strand of JBMCBT010000020.1, from coordinate 20,697 downwards.
TATTAGTGAAATGACTGCAGGGATAAGAAAAGAATTAAATATTTGTTTGCTTTCATTAAAATAAATTGAGATAAGTAATGGTATGAACAGTACAATACCGAGTACTATTAATAAATAACTATTTATAATAAGTATAGTCTTAATATTCCTGCGCATTTTTTCACCTCTTTATATTATATTAGACAAATACCATTGATATCCTTCAAACAGAGTGAAGACGGTAATCCGTGAAGAATTATGAAAAAGAGTCATTAATATAGTTTCTAAATAGTTTTTAACAAAAATACTTTTTTTAGTATTTTTGTTGTGATACAACACTAATTGTATTTAAAGTATCAGACAAATTGTGGTATAATTATACTGGCAAAATGTAATATAATTAATCTAGATGATTAAACTCAAAACTCATATAGCAGTTTTGTTAAACTATTAGCTATTAAATGAGCATAATAAATTAGTCTACGGAGGGGAAGTTATGGATATAAAAAAATCTTTAAAATTAAAAAATGTCTGTTATGATATTAGGGGGCCAGTGCTGGATGAAGCAAAAAGGCTGGAAGATGAAGGTTATAATATATTAAAATTAAATATTGGTAATCCTGCGCCTTTTGGTCTTGATGCTCCTGATGAAATTATACATGATGTTATTTTAAATTTGAAAAATGCCCAGGGTTATTGTGATTCTCAGGGAATATTTCCAGCACGTAAAGCTATTATGCAGTATTATCAAAAAAAGGGTATTATGGATATTGAAATAGATGATATTTACATAGGTAATGGTGTAAGTGAATTAATAGTAATGTCCATGCAGGGACTATTGGATAGTGGTGAAGAGATTTTGATTCCTGCACCAGATTATCCGCTCTGGACTGCTGCTGTTAATCTGGCTGGTGGGACGCCAGTACATTATCTTTGTGATGAAAAATCTAACTGGTATCCGGATTTAGATGACATAAAAAACAAAATAACAGATAATACACAGGGAATTGTTTTAATTAACCCTAATAATCCAACTGGTGCAATTTATCCAGAGGAAGTACTGAAGGAAATAATTAAAATTGCTGCGGAAAATGAGCTTATTATTTTTACAGATGAAATATATGAAAAGATAACCTATGATAATATAGAACATAAATCTATTGCTGCTTTATCTGATGATGTATTATTTGTTACTATGAGTGGTCTGTCAAAATCACATAGAGTGGCTGGTTTTCGAGCTGGCTGGATGGTTTTAAGTGGCAAGAAAAACAGGGCCAGAGATTATATTGAAGGAATAAATATGTTATCATCAATGCGTCTTTGTAGTAATGTTCCTTCTCAATATGCAATTCAAACATCCCTGGGAGGTTATCAAAGTATAGATGATCTGGTCTTGCCGGGTGGAAGGTTAAAAGAACAAAGGGATCAGGCTTACAACTTAATTACAGATATTCCGGGAGTTAGCTGTGTAAAACCACAGGCAGCATTATATTTATTTCCCAGACTGGATATAGAGCGTTTTAATATAAAAGATGATGAAAAATTCATACTGGATTTTGTTCGTGAGGAAAAGGTGCTGCTGGTTCAGGGAACTGCCTTTAACTGGCCTGAACCTGATCATTTCAGGGTAGTTTTTTTGCCGAATGAGGAGGATTTGACTGCAGCAATTGAAAGATTGGCCAGATTTCTCGATGGATACAAACAATAATTACTGATATTTATAATACTTATATTTATAGAGAATAATATAACATATCTATAGAGAATAATAATTAAAAGTCATTGTTATAGACTGGACAAATTAAATAAAAAGATATACAATATTTATGATATTAAAAAAGGAGGCTTTAAACAATGTTGAATGAAGTTGCAAAAACAATTAGAGGTTTATCTGCTGATGCAGTTGAAAAAGCAAATTCAGGTCATCCAGGATTACCGATAGGTTGTGCTGAAATTGGCTCTTTATTATATGGAGAAGTAATGAAATACGATCCGGAAAACCCTGAATGGCCGGACAGAGACAGATTTGTGCTTTCAGCTGGACATGGCTCTATGTTGGTTTATTCACTATTACATCTGGCTGGTTATGGATTATCACTGGAAGACTTAAAAGAATTTAGACAACTAGATTCAAAAACTCCAGGACATCCTGAGTACAATTATACACCGGGAGTTGAGACTACTACTGGTCCGCTGGGACAGGGTTTTGCTAATGCTGTTGGGATGGCTATTTCAGAACAGATGCTGGCAGCAAGATATAATACTGATGATAACAATATTGTTAATCATTATACATATACACTACTTGGTGATGGTGGTATGATGGAAGGAGTTGTAGCTGAAGCTGCATCTCTGGCAGGTCACCTCGGCCTGGGTAAGTTAGTAGCAATTTATGATGATAATAATATTTCCATTGGTGGGAAAACCGATATTACCTTTACTGAAGATGTTGGTAAAAGATTTGAAGCTTATGGATGGCATGTGATTAAAGATGTAGACGGGCATGATTTTGATGAATTAAGACAGGCTGTTAAAGATGCTAAAGCAGAAAGTGAAAAACCTACATTGATCATGGCCAAAACCAAAATTGCTTTTGGTGCTCCAACTAAAGAGGGAACAGCTGCAGCACATGGTGCACCTTTAGGTGAAGATGAAATAAAAGGTATGAAAGAAAAAATAGGACTTCCTGTAGATAAGAAATTTTATGTATCAGATGAGGTACAGGACTTTTTTAAAAACCGTAAACAGGAATTAAAAGAAGAAAGACAGGAATGGGAATCTAAATTTGATAAATGGGCAGAAGAGAATCCTGCATTGAAAGAAAGTTGGGATAATGGTTATAATCTTGAACTTCCAGCTGATTTTAGAGATAAAATTGAAGCTCTTGAGCTAAATACACCTGCTGCAACCAGAAAATCATCAGGTGCTGTTTTAAGGAGTATTGCTGATGAAGTTGATTATCTTGTTGGAGGTTCAGCTGACCTGGCTCCATCTACCAAAACTTATCTTGATAAATATGGAGAAATTCAGAAAAATAATTATGGCGGAAGAAATTTCAGGTTTGGTGTAAGAGAGCATGCTATGGGTGCTGTAGTAAATGGTATAACACTCCATAAGGGTTTTAGGACATTTTGTGCTACTTTTCTGGTCTTTTCTGATTATATGAGACCGGCTGTAAGAATGGCAGCATTAATGAAACTGCCGGTAGTTTATGTCTTTACACATGACTCTATTTATGTTGGAGAAGATGGCCCAACCCATGAACCAGTTGAACATGTTGAAGCTTTAAGAGTTATCCCTGGATTGAAAGTTATTAGACCAGGTGATGAAGAGGAAACAAAAGCTGCCTGGACTAAGGCTATTGAGAGAACTGATGGTCCAACTGCTCTCATTTTAACTCGTCAGGGATTACCACATATAGATAAAGTCGAAGGTATTAATGGAGCTTATCAGGGAGGATATGTTGTTTCTAAAGAAAAAGGGAAAAAAGCAGATGCTGTTTTAATTGCAAGTGGTAGTGAAGTATCATTAGCTGTAGAGATTGCTGATAAACTTACAGATAATAATAAGGATGTCAGAGTGGTATCTGTACCTGATAGAAAAGAGTTCTTTAACCAGGGTGAAGAGTATATTAAAGAAGTAATTGGTGATAGTGATATCTTTAAAGTAGTACTGGAAGTTGGCGTTGGCAGCGGCTGGTATAGACTGCTTGGCGATAATTATCATGTAGTTACTATGGAAACTTATGGTGAAAGTGGCCCCGGCCAGGAAGTTGCCAGACACTTTGGTTTTGATGCTGAAAAAATCACAGAAGATATCCTGGCTAAACTCTAATTATAAATAAATGAGCTAAAACATATCTTTAGCAAATTATTATTTATAATCAGTTAGATATGTGAATAAAAATCCTCGGTCAAACGAAGGTCGGGGATTTTTCTAAAAACTTTAGAAAAATTAAAAATAAAGAAGGAATTATTAATTGGTTAGTAGAATATATAAATAGGACTTAATTTAAGAGTTAACAAAAGTAATAAAATAAGTCAAATATGGTTATAATCATTTTAAATGAATCAAAATACATAGGAGGGTTGTTTATGGTTTATTTGATGGGTTTAGATATTGGAACAAGTGGTGTTAAAGGAGTTTTAGTTAAAGAAAATGGAGAAATAGCCGCTACAAGCACTGAGGGTTATCCACTGGAAACTCCTAATCCAGGTTGGGCACAGCAGAATCCTGAAGACTGGTGGGCAGCTACTGTAAAAGTAATTAATAATATTATTTCCAGTAATAATATTGATGCTGCTAGTATTAAAGGTATAAGTTTTTCAGGTCAGATGCATAGTTCAGTTTTTATGGATAAAAATAAGAATGTTATCAGACCTGCTATTTTATGGAGTGATACCAGAACCTCAAAACAGTGTCAGGAGATATATGAGAGAGCAGGCGGACTGGAAAATTTGATCAAATATGTATCAAATCCTGCGCTGGAAGGTTTTACAGCTCCTAAAATATTATGGTTGAGAGAAAATGAGCCAGCAAATTATAAAGAAGTAGATCTGGTATTATTACCGAAAGACTATATCAGATACAAACTTACTGGAGAAATTTTTACAGAAGTATCTGATGGAGCCGGCACTTTAATGATGAATGTAGATAATAAAGATTGGTCCAGGGAATTACTGGATAAACTGGATATTCCTCATGATATGCTGCCACCTGTTGTTGATTCTATTGAAGTAACAGGATCTATTACCAAAGAGGTTGCTGCTAAGACTGGTCTTAAAGCAGGGACACCTGTAATTGGTGGTGGAGCAGATAATGCCTGTGGTGCGGTTGGCAGTGGTATTATTAAAGAAGGAAGAGTGATGGTAAGTATTGGTACTTCAGGGGTTGTCCTGGCTCAAGTCGATGACCCTAAAGCAGACAAGCAGGGTAGAATGCATCTTTTCAACCATGCTGTTCCTGACAGTTGGTATATGATGGGTGTTATGCTTTCTGCTGGAATGTCTTTCAACTGGATGAAACAAAGTTTATTTAATGATAATTTAGATTATGATAAATTAAATAAACTTGCTGCTGAAGTTGAAGCCGGTAGTGAAGGCCTGGTTTTCCTTCCTTATCTCTATGGTGAAAGAACTCCACATAATGATGCTAATGCACGCGGTGTTTATTTTGGGATATCTGGAAAACATGAGCAGGGACATTTTATTAGAAGTGTTATGGAAGGTGTTACATTTGGATTAAGAGATTCACTGGAATTAATTAAGGATAAAGGTCTAGAAGTTAAAGAGGTTCGTGCTATTGGTGGAGGTGTCAAAAGTAAAGTCTGGCAGCAGATAGTGGCTGATATATTCGGACATGAGATTAGTCTGTTAAATGTAGAAGAAGGACCTGCTTTTGGTGCTGCTTTAATAGCAGGTGTAGGAGCTGGTGTCTATAATAGTTTTGCTGAGGCTGAAGAAAATATAATAAAAATAAAAGAAAAAATCAGTCCAATTCAGGAGAATGTGAAAAAATATAATGAAACTTATCAAATATTTAGAGATCTATATCCATCACTAAAGAAAAATTTTAAAGATCTGGCATGAACGAAATTGATAAATAATTAAAATATATCAAAAATCAAGGAGGTATTTATTATGGAAATTTTTAAAGGTATACCAAAAATTAAGTTTGAAGGAAAGGGTTCAGATAATCCACTGGCATTTAAGTATTATAATGCCGATGAGGTTGTAGGCGATAAGACAATGGCAGAGCATTTACGTTTTGCTGTTGCTTACTGGCACACATTTACTGATACTGGTGATGATCCATTTGGGGCCGGTACTATGCAGAAACCATGGTTTGAAATTAATGATCCAATGGAAAGAGCAAGGCAAAAGGTGGAAGCAGCATTTGAATTTATGAACAAAATAGGAATTGAATATTTCTGTTTCCATGATGCTGATATAGCACCTCAGGGAAATACCCTGTCTGAATTTCAAAAAAATCTGGATGAAATAGCAGCATTGATTAAAGAAAAGATGGATGAAACAGGCAAAAAATTATTATGGGGTACTGCTAATGCTTTTACTCATCCCAGATATGTTCACGGTGCTTCTACTTCTCCTAATGCAGATGTATTTGCTTATGCGGCAGCTCAGGTAAAAAAAGCAATGGAAATCACCAATGAATTAGGCGGTGAAAATTATGTATTCTGGGGCGGCCGTGAAGGATATGAGACTTTATTAAATACAGACATGGGACTTGAACAGGACAATCTGGCCCGTTTCTTACACATGGCTGTTGATTATGCAGAAAAGATAGGTTTTGATGGACAGTTTTTAATTGAACCTAAGCCTAAAGAACCAACTAAACATCAATATGATTTTGATGTTGCCACTGTTTATGGATTTTTACAAAAATATGATTTAGATAAGCACTTTAAGGCAAATATTGAAGCAAATCATGCGACACTGGCCGGTCATACCTTCCAGCATGAGTTGCAGTTGGCTAGAGTTAATGGTATACTGGGAAGTGTAGATGCCAATCAGGGAGATATGCTGCTGGGCTGGGATACTGATCAATTCCCAACTAATATTTATGATACTGTACTGGCCATGTATGAAATCCTCAAAAACGGTGGTTTAACACCAGGTGGCCTTAACTTTGATTCTAAAGTTCGCCGCGGCTCCTTTGAACCAGTTGATTTATTCTACGGTCATATTGCTGGTATGGATTCATTTGCACGTGGTTTAAAAGTTGCTCATAAATTGCTGGAAGATGGAGCATTAGAATCATTTATTGAAGAAAGATATAGTAGTTATAAAAAAGGAATTGGTAAAAAAATAGTTGAAGGTAATGTTGGATTAGAGGAACTATCAGAACATGCATTATCATTAGATAATATCAGCAATACATCTGGCAGACAGGAAATGTTAGAGGCTATTTTAAATAAATATATGTTAGAAGTATAAACATTCATGTGCTGAAGAAAATAAAGTTTGGAAAAAAATATAATAAAAAATTCAATATGAGATGCAGGATTCCTGTTTCTCATATTGAATTAATAATTAATAAACCGGTTTTTCTCGTTTTTATAGTGGTTATATTAATAGTGGGTTAGTAATATAAGTTATTAGGGGAGAGTATGATGACTACCATTAATGATATTGCAAAAATTGCCAATGTGTCAAAATCTACAGTCTCCAAAGTGTTAAATAATTATCCTGGGGTTAAAGATGAGACCAAAAAAAATGTTTTAAAAGTTATGAAACAAAATAATTACTGGCCAAATTCTATTGCCCGGAGTCTTTCTACAAATAAATCTTATACTGTAGGGATTTTTGACCCTACCAGATTAAATAATTTCTTTTTCCGGGAAGTATTTGGTGGTATAGAAAGTTATCTTGGAAATAAAGGCTATGATGTTGTTTACTTTACCAATAAAAGATGGGAAAAATCATGGGTAGATTTTAGTTATAAAGAAAAATGTGAAAACCGTAATGTTGATGGTGCCTTGATGATGGGTTTTGGTAAAGTAGAACCAACTCAATTTGATAATCTATTGGAATCAGAGATACCGTCAGTATTTATTGACCTTGATGTAGTAGGGTCAAAAACATCATATGTAACTTCTGATAATGTTAAAGGTGCAAAAACAGCTATAGAGTATTTATATGAACTGGGACATAGGAAAGTAGCCATGATAAAAGGGCCGATGGGTTTTAAACTGGCTAATGACCGTTTTGTTGGTTATCAAACTACATTGCAGAAATTGGGAATGGAGTATAATCCAGACTGGGTTTTTAGTGGAGAGTATGGTATGAAGACAGGTTACAATGCTATGATGAAAATAATTAAGATGGAAAATCAACCAACAGCTATATTTGCAGAAGATATTTTTGCTGTAGGTGCTATCAGAGCAATTAGAGATAATGGCTTAAGTGTCCCTGAAAATTATTCTGTTATAGGTTTTGATAATATTGAATTAGGACAGCATTATCAACTAACTACAATTAGTCAGGATCAACTGGGTCTGGGTGAATCAGCTGCAAAACTGTTACTTAAAATTATAAATAAGAAAAATTTTTCGCCGATTCTTTTACCTACAAGATTAATAAAAAGAGAAACCTGTGCATATATTGAAAAGTAGCCAGTATATTACTTTCTATTAGTTGAAACCGGTTTCAACTAACATTCAACTATAATTTAAATTTTAATAAATTTTAATTAGTAGACAAATATGAAAAGGTATATGAGATATATTATAAAACAAGTATAGAGTAATATAATTATACTTATTTAAAGACAAAACTGGTTGAAATTCTTAATTTTATACGATAATATATATATTTTATTTGGTTGTTTTTGCAGATAATGGGTATATAATTATTTATATAATAATTAAATAGTGCAAATGTTTGTATAAATAATTTATATTAATAAATAGTTAGAATATTTCACAAATTTTTTTAGTATAAAAATAAACCGGTTTTTATATTTTTATATGTGTTTATTATAAATGCATATTTTTTTTACAATGCATTTAAAAAATAAATAGGGGAGGATTTAAGTGGATATGAAAAGTAATTGGGTGATTGTTGGTTTACTTATTGGTTTTTTGGTTATTGGTGGTTCTGTCATCCTGGCAGATGGGTTTGAATTTACTTTTGAAGAGGGTCAGGATATCTGGGCACCTCGTGGTGATGTTCAGCTAGAAGTAGTTACTGATGCTGCTAAAAGCGGTGAAGCCAGTTTGCTTACAACTGGTAGAAGTGCTGACTGGAATGGCCCCAGTGTGAATATTAAGGAGCTGGTCACAGATGGTAAAACATATGAAATTTCTGCCTGGGTAATGGTTCCTTCTGACCAACCTGCAGAGGATTTGATTATGACTATTGAGAAAAATAATGGAGAAGCTTCCTGGGATAGGGTAGCAGGACCTGTTCAAGCTAAGCCGGGTGAATGGGTAGAGCTAACTGGCGAATATTCAATACCTGCAGACTTTAATAGCTTTACCTTATATATTGAGTCTCCAAATGAAACACTGGAATATTATGTTGATGATATAACTGGAAAACCTGTTGGAGGAGAAGCAGTAGAAAAAGCAGAGGAAAATGCAGGAGAAGTTGTTTTTGATTTTAGTTTTGAAGATGGCCAGGCCGGCTGGGAACCTCGTGGTGATGATGTACAGTTAGAAGTAGTTACTGATACTGCCAATAGTGGTGAAGCTAGCCTTCTTACAACTGGTAGAAGTGCTGACTGGAATGGCCCCAGTATCAATATTACAGATGAAGTTAATGCTGGAGCTACCTATGAAATATCTGCCAGGGCAATGATACCTTCTGATCAACCTGCCGGGGAATTAATAATGAGTATTGAGAAAAATGATGGAGCTAATTCCTGGGATAGGGTAGCTGGTCCTGTAGAAGCTGAGCCTGGTGAATGGGTGGAGATTTCTGGTGAGTATGACATAAAGGAAGGGTTTAATAGATTCACATTATATATAGAATCACCTAACTCGGATCTGGAATATTATATTGATGATGTTATCGCAAGACAAATAGGTGGGCAAGAGGAGATTGTTAAAGAGGTAGAGAAAGATCTTACTTCAGTTGCTAAAGTATATGAAGATTATTTTCCTATTGGTGCAGCTTTAGAGCCTTATCAATTGGATCAAAAAAATGTTGAGTTGCTGGAAAAACATTATAATAGTTTGACAGCAGAAAATGCTATGAAACCTTCATCACTCCAGCCTAATGAAGGAGAATTTACCTTTAATGGTGCTGATAGAATTGTAGAGTTTGCTAGAGATAATAATATGAAAGTTAGAGGACATACACTGGTCTGGCACAGCCAGGTACCAAGCTGGTTTTTTGAAGATAAAAACGGCAATCAGGCTTCACGTGAGTTACTATTAAAAAGGATGAAAACCCATATTGAAAAGGTTATGACAAGATATAAAGATGATGTGTATGCCTGGGATGTTGTTAATGAAGTTATTGATACTTCAGCAGCAGCAACTGGCGGCCTGAGAAATAGCGAATGGCTGCAGATTATTGGGGAAGACTATATAGCCAAAGCTTTTGAATATGCACATGAAGTAGACCCGGATGCTAAGTTATTTATTAACGACTATAGTCTTTCATCTGATCCTAACAAGAGAGACATTATGTATAATCTTGTTAAAAAGTTAAAAGAACAGGGTGTGCCTGTTGATGGTATTGGTATGCAGATGCATATAAATATCAATGACCCGTCAGTTGCTTTTGTAGAAAAAGCAATTGAAAAGTTTGCTTCTCTGGGTGTAGACGTGCATATTACAGAACTGGATATGAGCGTCTATGATAATAGGGATCAGGCATATGATGAAGTCCCTGAAGATGTATTGATAAAGCAGGGGCATAGATATAAAAAATTATTTGACATGTTAAAGGAACATAGTGATGATGTTACTAATGTGACCTTCTGGGGTATAGCTGATGACCGTACCTGGTTAACCAGTCACCCAGTGGAAAGAAACAACTGGCCGCTGTTATTTGATAAAGCACTTAAGGCTAAACCGGCTTACTGGGCATTAGTAAATCCAGCTAAATTACCAGTTACAATCAATGAAAGTGAAGTACAAATGGGAACAGCTTCAGTTGACGGCGAAATTGAAGATCTGTGGAATAACATGAGTAAATTGTTAACCGTGGAAGGAGAAGGCCAACTATCTGCAGATGTAAAAGCAGCCTGGGATGATAATAACCTTTACTTCCTGGTAGAAGTAGCTGATGGAACATTTAATGCAGATGACTCTATAGAATTATTTATCGATGAACAAAATAATAAAAGTGAAAGTTACCAAAATGATGATTATCAGTTTACTCTAAACAGAGATGGTGATATAAATGGATCAGTTACTGCTGAAGTTAAAGAAAATGAATCAGGTTATTATGTAGAGGCTTCTCTACCTATTAGTAATATTGTTCCTGAAGTAGGTACTGAAATAGGTTTTGATATTAAAGTAAATGATGCTGAAACTAATTCAAGTACTGCCTGGAATGATTACAATATGAATCAGGCTGAAAGTACTGCACATTTTGGAACTTTAGTCCTGAAAGAAGCACCGGTTATTATGCAGGCTGTAAAAGGAACTCCAGAAATAGATGCTCAGTATGATGACATCTGGGATAATGCTAATGAAATATCAACAGATGCCTGGGTACAGGGTGACTCCGGCGCTACTGCTGATGTGAAAACCTTGTGGGATGAAGATCATCTCTATATTTATGCTGAAGTTACTGATGAGGTACTTAGCAAAGCAAGTTCAAATAACTATGAACAGGATTCTGTTGAAATATTTATAGATGAAAACAACCATAAATCTGATTCTTATGAAGATGATGATTCTCAATACAGGGTCAATTTTGCTAATGAACAGAGTTTTGATCCTAATCCTGAACGGGAAGGTTTTGTAACTGCTACCAGAAAGACTGATAATGGATATATTGTTGAAGCTGCTATTGAATTACGGACAATAACAGCAGAACCTGGTAAGACTATTGGTTTTGATGTTCAGGTAAATGATGATCAGGGTGATGGTTCCAGAGCCAGTGTATCTACCTGGAATGATACCAGCGGCAATTCCTGGAAAAACACTTCTGGATTAGGCAACCTGATTTTTGTAGAATAAAAATTATCAACAGGGGCCCTTTTCGGGCCCCAATTTATTAAGGGATGTCCCGGGTTATCAAGGTATTATGGTTTATATATATTCACATTATAAGAATACATATTTTGGAATTATATATTATTATTTTTGTTTTATAAATGGTTTGTCCACAAAAGATCATCTTGTGCTGCGAGCAAACTTTTAGTATTTAAATAATATTATTGATTATCATAATAAATAAAAAGAATTTTATAATTTATTTAAAGTTGAAAGATAGGTGATAATAATGAAAATGGTTTTTCGCTGGTTTGGGAGTGAGGATGATAGTGTAACTTTACGGCAGATTGGACAGATTCCTGGAATGACAGGGGTAGTTAGTGCTCTGCAGGATATACCAGTAGGAGATGTCTGGCCTATAGAAAGAATTATGTCGTTGAAAGAAGAGATTAATGAGGCTGGTCTGGAACTGGAAGTTATTGAGAGTGTTAATATACATGAAGATATAAAATTAGGACTTCCAGCACGTGATAAATATATTGAAAATTATAAAACTACTATTAAAAATCTGGGAAAAGCCGGTGTAAAGGTTATATGTTATAATTTTATGCCTGTTTTTGACTGGTTGCGTTCTGATCTTGCCCGTCCTCTGGCAGATGGTTCCACTGTTTTATCCTATAATGATAAAGCTATTAACAATACAGATCCTATTAGATTGGTGGAAGAAGTGGATAGTGACTCCCGGGGGTTTTCCTTACCGGGATGGGAGCCGGAAAGGCTGGCAGAGTTAAAAAATATCATGAAACTATATCAGGATGTTGATGAAGAACAGTTATTTAAAAATTTACAGTACTTTCTCGAAAAGATTATTCCAGTCTGTGAAGATTATGATGTCAGGATGGCTATTCATCCAGATGATCCACCGTGGTCGATATATGGTTTGCCCAGAATTATAATTACTAAAGATAATTTGGAGAGAATGATTAAACTGGTAGACAGTCCCTATAATGGACTTACCCTATGCAGTGGTTCCCTGGGGTCTAACCCGGATAATAATATATCAGAAATGATAAAGTATTTTGGAAAGATGGGTCGTATCCACTTTGGACATGTCCGTAATTTGAAAATAGAGTCACCAGGTAATTTTCACGAATCATCACATCTTTCTGCAGATGGTTCATTTGATATGTTTGAAATTATGAAAGCATATCATGATATAGGATTTAAAGGATATATTCGTCCTGATCATGGCAGAATGATCTGGGGAGAGAAAGCAAGACCTGGATATGGACTGTATGACAGGGCGCTGGGGGTTACATATCTTAATGGGCTCTGGGAAGCAATTGCTAAAATGAAAAATAAAGGGTAAATAGTAGTTACAGGATAATTTTAAGAAATGTTGACAAATCTCTGGACATTGAGGTGTAAATATGAATATAGATAAAAATAGTCAGGACTATCAGGCCTGGCTGGGATATAATAAACTGAAAAGCGATAAAATATTGAAGTTATATAAAAATATAGTTCAAAGTACTGCAGTAATTGGTGATAGTGTAATTGTAAAATCTATTAAAGAAGAATTAAAAAAAGGGATTAAAGGGTTATTTGGTTTAGAGATAAATATAAAAGACAGCATAGAGGAAAATAAATTCAATTTACTACTGGCTAAGATTGAAGAACTGGAAAAATTGGAAAAAAATGAATTTAAGGATAAAATAAATAATGAAATAACAGAAATTAAAGAGGAAGGCTATTTTATAAAACAGGTTGCTATAGGTGATGCTTATAAAATTATAATTGGTGCCAGAACTGACTGCGGTCTGCTGTATGGTATGTTTAATTTGCTGAGAATGATTCAGATGGAAACAAAAATAGAAAACCTGGATATAGTTAGTAATCCGGCAAATCCAATCAGAATGATTAATCACTGGGATAATCTTGACGGCAGTATTGAAAGAGGCTATGCCGGTAAGTCAATTTTTTATAAAGACAACAAGCTGAAACAGGATATGGGTCGTATCAGGGATTATGCCCGGATGTTGTCCTCAATTGGAATTAATAGTATATCTATCAATAATGTTAATGTTCACCAGGAAGAAACAAGATTAATTAGTGACAAACTGGATATGGTTAAAAGACTGGCTGAAATTTTTAAAGGATTCGGTATACAGATATTTTTGAGTATCAACTATGCCAGCCCACTGGAGTTGAGTAGTATTGATACAGCTGACCCCCTGGATAGTAAAGTACGGGAATGGTGGTCTAATAAGGTTGAAGAGATTTATAAGGAAATACCTGATTTTGGTGGTTTTCTGGTAAAAGCAGATTCAGAACACCGTCCTGGTCCATTTACCTATGACCGCAGCCATGCTGAAGGTGCCAATATGCTGGCTGATGCACTTCAGCCTTTTGGTGGTCTTTTAATCTGGCGTGCTTTTGTCTATGATTGTGAACAGGACTGGCGGGATTATGAAACAGACCGAGCCAGAGCTGCCTATGACAACTTCAAACCTTTAGATGGGGAATTTAAAGATAATGTTATTTTACAGATAAAAAATGGTCCTATGGATTTTCAGGTACGAGAACCAGTATCACCTTTGTTTGGGGCTATGCCGGAAACCAACCAGATACTTGAACTACAGATTACACAGGAATATACAGGTCAGCAGCGGCATTTATGTTATCTGCTGCCACAGTGGAAAGAGGTACTTGAGTTTGATACTTATGCCCAGGGTAGTGGCTCAAAAGTAAAAAGAGTAGTTGACGGATCCCTTTTCAAGCAACAAAATACCGGGTTTGCTGCTGTAGTTAATGTTGGTGATGACGAAAACTGGACTGGTCATACCCTGGCTCAGTCAAATTTATATGGATACGGTAGGTTGGCCTGGAATCCAGACTTATCTGCTGCAGAAATTACAGATGAATGGGTGAGAATTACTTTTGGTAATGATCAGTTAGTAATCGATAATATTTCACAGATGCTGCTTGATTCCTGGATAATTTATGAAAATTATACATCTCCACTGGGGATTGGCTGGATGGTAAATCCGGGTCATCATTATGGGCCAAATGTAGATGGGTATGAATACTCCCGCTGGGGAACATATCACCGTGCTGATCATTTTGGTATCGGTGTAGATAGAACAGTAAAAACAGGAACAGGTTATACTGAACAATATTTTCCGGAAAATGCTGAGAAATATGAATCACTGGAACAGTGTCCTGATGAATTAATATTGTTTTTTCATCATGTACCATATACTTATCGTTTGAAATCTGGAAAAACTGTGATTCAGCATATTTATGATACACATTTTACCGGGGTTAAACAGGCTGATAAATTAAAAGAAAAATGGCAGCAGCTTGAAGATAAACTGGATAAAAAGATATATAAAAAAGTATTATCACGCCTGGAAGAGCAGGCAGAGCATTCCAGGGAATGGCGTGATATTATTAATAGTTATTTTTATAGAAAGTCAGCAATAGCTGATGAAAAAAATAGAAAAACATATTAAAAATATTATTATAACAATGGAGGTATTATTGTGAGCGAAGAAAAAAAATATCAAAATCCTGATTTACCATTAGAAGAGAGAGTAGCTGATCTGATTAACAGAATGACTCTAGATGAAAAAGTAACCCAAATGCTGTATTATTCTTCTGCCATTGGCAGATTGGGAATAAAAGAATATAACTGGTGGAATGAGTGTCTGCACGGAGTTGCCAGGGCAGGTGTAGCAACTGTTTTTCCACAGGCTATTGCTATGGCGGCTTCATTTAATGATGATCTATTATATGAAGTAGCAGATACTATTGCCAATGAGGCCAGAGCCAAGTATAATCAGGCACAAAAATATGAAGATCGTGGGATATATAAAGGACTGACTTTCTGGACTCCCAATATTAATATATTTAGGGATCCCCGCTGGGGAAGAGGACAGGAAACCTATGGAGAAGATCCTTACCTAACCGGACGACTGGGTGTAGCTTTTATTAAAGGTCTACAGGGTGATCATCCTCAATATTTAAAAACTGCTGCCTGTGCCAAGCATTTCGCAGTACACAGCGGTCCAGAAATAGAAAGACATGAGTTTGATGCTGTAGCAAACAAGAAAGATATGTATGAGACTTATCTCCCGGCATTTCGTGATGCAGTAAAAGAAGCTAAAGTGGAAGCTGTAATGGGAGCCTATAATAGAACAAATGGTGAACCCTGTTGTGCCAGTGAAGAACTTATGGAAAATATATTACGTGATGAATGGGGATTTGCAGGTCATTATGTCTCTGACTGTGGTGCTATTGAAGATATATACAAACATCATAAAGTAAGACAAACCCCAGAAGAAGCAGCAGCAATGGCGGTTAATACTGGCTGTGACTTAAACTGCGGCCGGGTATATGAAAGTTTAAAAAAGGCTATTGATAAAGGTATGATCAGTGAAGAGACTGTTGATAAATCTCTAAGAAGACTGTTTAAAGCCAGATTTAAACTGGGCATGTTTGACCCTGAAGATAAGGTGCCGTTTAATAAAATACCTTATGAAGTAAATGATAGTGCAGAAAATCGTGAATTAGCCAGGGAAATGGCCCGGGAATCTATTGTCTTGCTAAAAAATGAAGATTCTCTGCTTCCTTTTGATAAAGATGAAATAGACTCTATTGCAGTTATTGGCCCTAATGCTGCTGACAAATCTGTATTACTTGGTAATTATAATGGTACACCTTCAAAGTATGTTACTGTACTTGACGGTATACAGCAGGCTGTAGATGATAAGACCAGGGTATATTATGCAGAAGGATGTGACCTGGTAACAACTGAGCCATCATTCTGGGGTAATCAACCTACTGCTGGTTTTGCTGAAGCATTAACTGCTGCTGAGAAATCAGATGTCGTAGTTATCTGTCTTGGCATATCACCTGAACTGGAAGGGGAAGAAGGAGCAGTCGCCAATTCTGACGGTGGTGGTGACAAATTAAATCTTGATTTACCCGGTACGCAGCTGGAATTACTGCAGGCTGTAGCCAGGACAGGCAAACCTATTGTGCTGGTTTTGATGAATGGTAGTGCACTTGCCTTAAACTGGGCTCAGGAAAATATTCCGGCTGTTGTGGAAGCCTGGTATCCTGGAGAAGAAGGCGGTAGTGCTGTAGCTGATGTATTATTTGGAAATTATAATCCAGGAGGAAGATTGCCTATTACATTTGTTGAATCTGTGGAGCAGCTGCCTTCTTTTAGAGATTATAGTATGAAAAATAGAACCTATCGTTATATGAAAGATAAACCATTATATCCTTTTGGCTATGGTTTAAGTTATACTGACTTTGAATATAATAATCTGCAGGTCAATCATAGAGAAGTTTCTTCTGCAGATAATAATGAAATTACCGTCTCAGTAGAAGTAAAAAATACAGGCAGTTTTACTGGAGATGAAGTAGTACAATTGTATTTGAGTGACCTGGAAGCCAGTGTAGATGTACCTAAATGGGATTTAAAGGCTTTTAAAAGAGTTAAAATGAATGCTGATGAAACTCAAAAAATAGAATTTAAGCTATGTAACCGTGACCTGGCATTAATTGATAATAAGGGTAAATGTTTACTTGAACCCGGTAAATTTAAGATTTATGTAGGCGGCCAGCAGCCTGACAGCCGCAGCCGGGAATTAACAGAAAAAAGTGTATTATCTACAGAGCTAACTGTAATAGGAGATATAATAGAACTCGAATATTAGTGCTTAGTTATTCCAGAGGTGATAAATACAAATATGATTTATTTTAATGAAAAAAATAGCCAGGAAGATTTTAAACTTGTAGAATCTACTTATACCACCAGCATTATAATAGATGAGAATGAAGACTGGGGTATTATACGTGCTGCCCGAGATTTAAGGGATGATATAAAAAAAGTAAGCAATCAAAGTCCTATATTGGGCTATGATACAGGCCTGATAGATCTAGGAAAAAATAAAATATCCAGTGACACTAAAGATTTTATCAATTCTAAAGATGGAAAAGTCACAACTGGAGCAGTTATCATTGGTAGTATCGAGAACAGTTTTTTTATTAAACAATTAATGCAGAAAAATAAAATAGATGTTGATGATATTGTCGGAAAGTGGGAGTCATTTACTATTCAGACTATTGCAAATCCATTACCCGGTATTGATAAAGCACTGGTTATTGCTGGAAGTGATAAGAGGGGTACTATCTTTGGCATCTACGAGTTATCACAGAAAATAGGGGTATCCCCCTGGTACTGGTGGGCAGATGTACCAGTAGAGAAACATAGTAGTATCTATGTAAAATCTGGATGTTATAAACAGGGAGAACCTTCTGTTAAATACCGGGGTATTTTTTTGAATGATGAAGTACCCTGCTTGACAACATGGGTAGAGAATAAATTTGGTGGGTTTAACCATTATTTTTATGAAAAAGTATTTGAATTATTATTGAGGTTGAAGGCCAATTATCTGTGGCCAGCTATGTGGAAACCACGGGTTTTTAATGAAGAAGATCTGATGAATCCAGAAATGGCAGACAAATATGGTATAGTTATGGGCACATCTCATCATGAACCAATGATGCGCAGCTGGCAGGAATGGAGCTCAGTGGGAGAAGGGCCATGGGATTATAAAACTAATTCTGGGAATATTTATGATTTCTGGGAGAAAAGTGTAAAACGTATTACAGATTATGAAAGTACTATCACCATCGGTATGAGAGGTGATGGTGATGAGGCTATGGATGAAGAAAGCAGTATGGAAGAAAAGAAAGAGCTTCTGGAAAAAATCATCCAGGATCAGAGGGAAATAATCGCAAATAATATAAATTCTAACCTAAACCAAGTACCGCAGTTATTAGCTCTTTATAAAGAAGTACAGACTCTTTATGAAAAAGGATTGGATATACCTGAAGATATAACTTTACTTCTTGCTGATGATAATTTTGGAAATATTCGAATGCTGCCAGGAGATGATAAACGAGACCGCTCAGGTGGTTATGGTATTTATTATCATTTTGATTATGTAGGCGGCCCCAGATCCTATCAGTGGATAAATACAGTTCCTATTCAGAAAATATGGGAACAGCTGAATATGACCTACCAATATGGTGTAGACCGTATCTGGATTGTCAATGTAGGTGATTTAAAGCCAATGGAGTTTCCTATTGAATTTTTTACAGAGATGGCCTGGGATATAGAAAAATGGAATTATGATAATTTAAATGATTTTGCTTATGACTGGGCTAAGAGACAATTTGGAGAAAAATATGCTGCTGATACAGCAGAGATTTTGATGAAATATACAAAATACAATGGTAGGAGAAAACCAGAATTAATAGCGGAAGATACATTTAGTCTAATCAATTATAAAGAAGCTGAACGAGTTTTGAAAGCATTTAATGAAATAACTGTCAGGGCCGAAAAGATTTATAGAGAAATAGAGGATGGTAAAAAAGATGCCTTTTTTCAGTTGGTTTTATATCCTACCAGAGCCAGCTGCAATGTTTTAAAGATGCATGTTTTTGCGGCTAAAAATCAGCTTTTTGCTGAACAGGGGCGGGCAGCAGCCAATGATTATGCCGAAAAAACCAGAAAAGTATTTGAAACAGAGGCAGCAGATAGCAGTTATTATAATAAAGAAATAGCCGATGGTAAGTGGAATGGTATAATGATTCAGCCTCATATTGGCAAATCTAATTGGCGCGGACCTAAAAAAAATACTATGCCTGCTGTTCGCAATATAGAAATAGAAACCGGTTCACAAATAGGTGTTTTTACTGAAGGGTCAGAGGAAGTATTAACCGGTGATCAAAAGGGTAGTTTACCACTATTTAGCAAATTCGAAAAAGGTGAATATTATTTTGAAATATTTAATACAGGGAAAGAGTCCTTTACTTATATTATAACTGCTGATAAGACGTGGATAGAAATAAGTAAAAAAGCTGGTAAATTAGAAAAACAGGAAAGAATCTGGGTAAATATAGACTGGGAAAATCTACCTGAGAGAGAAACTGTAACTGGTACTATCACTATAAAAGCTCTGGATAAGGAAATTCAAATTGAAGTAGTTGTCTCTAATCCGGATAAACCTGAACTTGCTGAACTGGAAGAGAAGACTTTTATAGAAAGCAAAGGATATGTATCTATTGAAGCTGAGCATTATCACAAAAAGAAATCAGTTAATGGAGTAGGCTGGAAAAAAATAGGAGGCTACGGACGGACTCTATCTTCTATGTTTATTTGTCCAACAGATTCAAACAGTGTATTGCCTCCAGCTGAGGCGCCCTACCTTGAATATAAGATTTATATATCTAATCCAGATCTAATTAAAGCAAAAGTATATACTGCTCCAAGTTTAAATGTAAACCGTGACCATGGATTAAGGTATGCTGTTGCAATTGATAATAAAAAGCATCAAATTGTAGATACTTTTCTTGAGGAATATGATGCACATCATTCTCTTCCTTACTGGGCAGAAGGAGTTAAAAATAATATCCGTATAACTGAATCTATACACCGGATAAAGGAAACTGGTTTCCATACCTTCAGGATAACCATGGTCGACCCTGGAATTGTTCTTCAAAAAATAGTTTTGGATATGGGAGGTGTCAAAGCAAGTTATTTAGGACCACCGGAAAGTTTTTATAAAAAGTAAAAAACAGGGAGGTAATTTTTATGGTAGAAAAAAAAGGAGCGTTTCATACTAAAAAATATCGAAATATTTTTAAAGAATACGGCTATCCTGAAGCAGAGATAAAAAAAAGGGTTGAAGATACCTGGAATAAACTGCTTTATGATGATGAAATACGGATATATCATCCTGTTGGTGGAGATATGGGTTATTTTACTGATACTGGTAACAATGATGTCAGAACAGAGGGTATGTCCTATGGAATGATGATGGCTGTTCAGATGGATGATAAAGAAGTATTTGATAGACTCTGGAAATGGACAAAAACATATATGTACCATGACAGTGGTAAGTATAAAGGGTATTTTGCCTGGTCATGTGACCTTGACGGCAGCAGAAATTTTCAGGGGCCGGCACCAGATGGTGAGGAGTATTTTGCAATGGCTTTATTAT
>JBMCBT010000019.1:0-30209 GCA_048623215.1 Halothermotrichaceae bacterium | reverse complement strand
GGGAAAACCCTCAGCACGGCTTCAATCCTGCTATAGCGGGTTGCAGGTTACAGGGCACCGCTACCACCCCATTTAGTACGGCCAAAACTTATTTTCTGTTTTATGGCGGAGAGGGAGGGATTCGAACCCTCGGTAGACGATTGCCTACACTCGCTTTCCAGGCGAGCCCCTTAAGCCAGACTCGGACACCTCTCCATGTTAGATGTTAGAAGTTGGAGGTTGGATAAACATTATCTTATACTTCTCCTTATTACTTCTCAAAACCCTACTACAAAACTATAACACAATATTCTTTACAAATGCAAGTATATCTGCTCAAATCTTTTAAATAACTATTTTCCAATTTCCAGAATCTCCAGGATGGCGGAAGGGGAGGGATTTGAACCCTCGAGACAATAATTGTCTACTCGATTTCGAGTCGAGCGGTTTAAGCCAGACTCACCCACCCTTCCAGAATGGGCCTTAACTGTTATTATATAAACAGTTTTAACTAATTTTTAGTTTTTCTTTAATATCAGAAATATCTAGAGTATTTTCTGCTATCTGCCTTCTATTTGTCGTTTGTGTTCTTCTAATATCTTTTATAATTTTATCGCTCATTTTATTCCCTTTTTTTATCTTTATAATATTTAATTTCGAAGTTTTTTAAAAAAATCCTTCATTAGCTTCCGGCATTTATCAGCCAGTACTCCACCTTTAATTTCCTCTACCTGGTGGTTAAGCCGCTTATCTTTCGTAATATTATAAAGGCTTCCCACTGCTCCAGCTTTGGGGTCATATGCACCAAAAACTACCCTTTTAATACGAGCCTGAACAATAGCTCCAGCACACATAGGGCAGGGCTCAATTGTTACATATAAATCACAGTCATCAAGACGCCAACTTGATAAATTTTTTGCTGCATCTTTAAGAGCGATAATTTCAGCATGAGCAGTCGGGTCATGTGCTCTTTCTTTTAAATTAAAACCATGTCCTACAACTTTCTCTTTTGAGACAACTATGGCCCCGATTGGGACTTCTTCAATCTCCAGGGCCTTTTTAGCTTCTATTATTGCTAATTTCATATAATCTTCATCAGTTTTCATAAAATAAACCTACTTTGTGTAAGTCCTGCTGACACTTATTTTATGCAAAAATATACCTGAAACAATCAGATATATAAAACAAAATGGCGTGCCCGGAAGGAGTCGAACCCTCAGCCTTCTGATCCGTAGTCAGACGCTCTATCCAGTTGAGCTACGGGCACATAATATATATCAACTTGCTTGTCATAAGTGTCTGATTAACTCCTCTGACAATTACTAATTATAACGGTATCATTACTATTTGTCAAGAAAATTTATTTTTAAACTTATTGACTTCCTGTTTGTCTTTTAAAATACCAACCTCTATCTGATAATTTCTTTGTTCACCAGAACTTAATTCTATTAATGAATATTTTTCCCGTTCTCTGTCTCTACCCTCAACATGACAATTGGCTGGTTCCAGTCCAGCTACATAATTTCCTTCATTTGTATATTTCCACTGTACAAATACCGGCAAATTGTCCTTTTTATATTTTAAATAAACTCCAATATTTAGTCTATTGTTTATTAAAGCAGTATAACAATATTTATTATTTGTATCTAAATCATGATAATAAACTGTATCAGGATAGCTGGATGTGGGCGATAAATATTCGGAATACGCTTCATTTCGTGAAGATGCTATTTTATCTCTTGCTAACACTTTTTTGCTATTGGTATATAAAATACTTTCTTTCCCCAATATTGGATGTCCTATATTAAAATGATAAAGAATCATATGTGGTGTTTTAGTAAATCCTTCATTAGTAACTATATCATCAATAATAATTTTATTTTCTCCCAACACGGCTGTTATCTTTCTACTTAGAGTAATATTTGTAGAAAGGGTTTTTGCTTCTCTAACTTTTCCTTTAATTATAAAAGATGCATTATTGTCCTGCCAGATTGTTTCAGTCGAAATTTTCTCAGCTGGAATATTGCTTATACGCCCGTGCAGTCCTAATTTTTCTCCATTATCTTCACAAGGAGAACCTAAATAAGTTAAACCACAGGTTGTAAGCAGTCCACCCATAAAACTTCTAAACCAGTTATCCACAGATGGCTCATAATACGCCGGGGAACACTCTCCAACTGGTGAGCGAAAATTAATAGGTATTCCTTTATACTCACATAACCCAATATCCATTCCTCGATCAGGCAAAACAACAAATCTAAAACCAGTACCATTTCTAACTTCAATAGCAGACATGCCTTTTGCTTTTCCCCTGGAATAATTATATCGCTGAATTCCTGCGATTTGCTCCAGGCTGCCAAAATACCGCCTTATCTCTTCTTTTGTGTACTCCTTTTGACCAATTTTCAACATATTATCCACCTCTATTTCATTATCTGTTAAGTAGTTTTGGTATTCTTTCTATACTTTCTGGGTGACATATTGGTATATTTTTTAAAATTATAAGAAAAATAACGATAATCATTATAGCCAACTTCTTCAGCAATTTGAGAACAACTCTTATCAGTGTGTACCAGTATATTTTTAGATTCTTCAATCCTATATTTGTTCAACCATCCTACGAAAGTAGAACCAGTCTCCTCTTTAAAAATTTTAGAAAAATAATTAGGAGATACATGAACCAATTCAGAAACCATTTCTAAACTTATATTTTTCTGATAATTACCCTTTAAATATTTAATAGCTTTACTAACTATTCGATTATACTTATTACTTCTTATATTCTTTATGATATCTATATAATTATTTATCATTTGATACTGCCAATTTTTTAAAACATTCCATGTATCAATTTGATTGATAACTTTAATAATATTTTCAATTTTTATAAGGTCTTTTGTCCCCCTATTATTATAAATGCTGTCTATTAGCTTATTGTTTATCTTGATTATAATATGTTTCACCAGATCAACTTCCAGCTTTTTAATCCTAAATTGTTCAAAAATGCTTCCTATTCTTTTTTTTAGTTTATCTTTTTCCATAAATTCCAGTAATTCACCAAACTCACCAAAAGCTATATTTACTTCCTTGGAATCTTTAAACTTGTTTAAATAACTCCACGGATGGTTAATAATATTATTACTACCAATATAAAATTTTGCTTTTATTGAAGACTCCAACACTTCATAAGAAGACTTTATACCTTTGAAGTCAGCAAATTTCTCTCCCAACAAAAAAGTTGTAGAAATACTATACTGATTATTTATTCCCTCTTTAATAAGCTTTATATCCTTTTCTAATGAGTCATTTGATTTTGACTTTAATAAACCAAATAAATGTTTTTCATTTATTATAGGAACCAGGAAGCCAAGGTCATTATAATTGCTGTTGAAAATTTTTGTAAGGTTATTCTTTACCTTTTTTATCTTATCTTTTGTTAAAAACTCATCTGATAGATAATAATCAATATCAATAATAAATGGATAAAAACTATCTATTGAGAAGTCTAAACCTAAAAGCTGCAGTTTATCTTTACAATCAGAATCCAGATTGTCCTCCTGGTTTATAATTTTATTAATTAGTATAGAAAAAAGCTCATTACTATTTTCGTGAATAAGTTTTATCTCTTTTTTGGTAAACTTTTTCCTATTTATTTTATCTTTCAATTTAGTTATTTTTTCAACTAACTCCTCTGCTCCAAAAGGTTTCAAAAGATAATCTGCTACCCCCAATTCAATAGCCTTTTTCGCATAATTAAATTCATCATATCCACTTAAAATTATTATTTCCAGGTCAGGAAGTTTCTCAAATACCTTTTTACATACTTCAAGACCATTTAATTGAGGCATTCTAATATCCAAAATAACTATCTCAGGTTTAACTTCTCGTATCTTTTCTACTGCTTCAATACCATTAGCTGCTTCTGCACTAATATTTATATCATATTTATCCCAATCAATAGAATTTTTTATTCCTTTACGAATAGTAGGTTCATCATCAACAATTACCATGTTAAACATTTTCAGTCTCTCCTCTATTTTCAAGATAAATATATTGTTTTACTATAACAATAGTACCTTCACCAACTTTACTTTTAAACTTCAGGCCACAATCATCTCCATAATAAAATTTAAGTCTATCATTAACATTTTTGAGGCCAACACCTCTTTTACCTTCGGGACCTTCTTTTATTAAATTCCTGATTTCATCTTCATCTGCACCAACCCCATTATCCTCAATTTTATAAAGAAGATAATTATCTTCTTTATAAATATTAATTCTTACACATCCAGGCTCTCCTTTTTCTTCAATCCCGTGAACAATAGCATTTTCAACCAGAGGTTGTAAAATCAACTTTATCACTTTACAATCCAGTAAGCTATCATCTATATTTATATCAAATTTAATCGTCTCACTATATCTCTCTTTTTGGATTGTTAAATAACTTTTTAGATGCTCAATTTCCTGTTTAAGAGTAATTCTTTCTTCATTATTATTAATACTGAGTCGGAAAAGTTTGGATAAAGCATGGATTAATTTAGAAGTAGAAAATGCCTTTTCCATTCTACTCATCCAGTAAATTGTATCCAGAGTATTATAAAGAAAATGAGGATTAATCTGTGCCTGTAATGCTTTTAACTCTGTTTCTTTTTGTTTGATCTGAAATAAGTATACTTTTTTAAAAAGCTCTTTTAATTTGGAAGACATTTTATTAAAGCTTTTACTTATTAATGCAAGCTCATCATTCCCTTTATCATTTAATCTAATATCAAAATTACCCTTTTCAACTTCTCTCATTACATTTCTAACCCTTTTTAAAGGATAAAGAATTTTATATGAAAATCCTGTTGCTAATAAAAGAGAGATAAAAAAACTAATAATAATAGCATATATAGTAACCTGTTTAATAATACCTATTTCATCTGTTAAATGTTTTAAGGGAACAATATTAACCAGTTTTGTATCATTAAATGATAAACCATAAAAACTAACTAAATACTTACTGTCATCATGCTCTTTAACATAAAAACCATTATTTTCATTAGCTAAATCCTGGTTTAATAATTCCTTTTTAAAATATTTTTGTCCCTCTTCTAATTCCTGGGCAGATAAAATCTCTTTTTCCTGATTTATTATATAAATTTCTCCTTCAGGATTTTTTCCATAATCATCATATATTTTGGCAATTTCATCTTCAGCTACATTTATCCTCATCCATCCTAATTTTTGACTTACATCATTTATATCATTTATTTGCCTTAAAAAAGAAAAGACTGCTGTTTTCTTTCCTTTAGAGTCAGGCAATTTTTCATAAGTCCAGATACCACTTCCCCTTAATCTGGATAATTCATTTTTTATCCTGGAAGTTAGTATTATATTGTTCTGACCTGTATTAATAGAAAGAGTATTTGTACCATTTATCTGCATAGAATGAACATAGTCTTTAACAGAGATTAAATACATTAGTTCCTGATATGTTTCAATCTGCTTTCTCTTTCTTATTCCTTCCTCTATTTTATTATCAAGTTTTAAATAATCCCTCAGCACTTTATTTTGAATTATATATAAGGAAGTATTATGGATATCATTTATTATAAAATCAATATTTTGCCCAATCTGTTTTAAAGTCTGTAAATTGGAATTGCCAATTTTATCCAATAGTACCTGAGAAGATTTAAAATAAGATACTGTACTTATTAACAATAGTGGAACTATAATTAATATTAAGGAAAGTATAATAAATTTGTATTGAAGACTGAAAAAATTTTTTTTCAAATATATGCTGCCTCCCGGAATAAAGATTGCCAGCTCCACCTTAGAGTTGTTAATAACCAAATGTATACTTATTGATTATTTACTGAAAGGAGGAGCCTGCATTTTAAATTTTTGTCTATTCAATTATTCAACATAAGGTATTCTATTTATAGATAGGTTAGTAAAAATATCTGATTCATCATCACTATTTGATGAAAATTCAGAAACAACAGCACCATTTCCTCCTGCTGTAAACCAGTGTAATGTATCAGGTTCGATCGTATACTGTTCTCCAGGATTAAGTATTATTTCATGTAATGCAGTATAATATTTTTCATTTCCTGCAGGAGGTCTTTTTACAGGCTCTTTAGTTGTTTCTCCTTCTACATAAAGATATACTTTACCATATCTGCATCTGAAAGTCTCTCTTTTTCCTTTCTCACCATTTTTCCTGTCAGGATGCCTGTGCTCTGGACAGGTCTGATCAGGAAATAACACCATTTCCTTGGCACAATACCTATCATTGTTTATATAGGTTACCAGCTGTAAACCAATATCTTCTATTTTCCCCAGACCAAAATCAGCAACCTCTATATTTTCTTTCTCCTCATCAGTTAATTTAATACAAGCCTTTTTAAAATATTCAACTGCCCGTTTCCTGATTTTTTTTGCCTCTGTACTGTCCATTAATTATCATCATCCTTTTTTCTATAATATCTATTCTTTATTACTATCCCGTATCAGTTTGCGAAAACTGATACTAATTATAAATTTCGCTTATTTAATAAATTTAAAACTTGTTTCTTTAGCTATTTTGTCCTTAAGCCAAATTATCATATCCTGCCCACTAATCTGATAATTATATTTTTCTGAGGATAATCTTTCTCCATTTACCATAACGTTAACCTCAGGTGATTTCCAGCCATTTATCATAAAAACAGGATTTATCTGCGTTTTTGAAGGCTTCATTGTAAATTCAACTTTATCAACACCTTTTTTCCTGAAGGTATAAGCTCTTAAGGAATAATCATATCCTTCCAGTAGCACACGACCTCTATGAAGTTCATCTGGCTCTCCCGGATCTTTATTAATTTCTATTTCAGCCGGGTTTTGATAAGACTGGGCTAATTCTTCTAGTTCAGAACCATCAGTACCCTCTTCAGTTGCACCTACTAACATATACCAGGTTGTTCCCTGGTCAGGTGTAGGAACATAGTCACTGTTATTTACTCTCATAGCAAAGTTAATATCCATAAATGAAGTATGTGTTGCTACTTTCCCAATATCATCTCCTGCTGGCACCCATTCCAAAAAGTCTTCCATATCTGTAACCGGCCAGTGTTTAAATACATTATGCAAATCTTTTCCCGGGAACAATGTAATAAATGGATGATCTTTTCCACAGGCATTACACCCTTTATATGGTAATAACCTCTGATCTTTAGAAACAATAATAAAGGGATTTGGAACTCCTTCTAAGTTTACTTTGCCAACATACATCGGCCAATCAGCTATTTCAGGATAATAATCACAAAAAGGATCAAAACCATCTGCCGGCAGAGGCCACGGTAAATCTATCTTTTCACCAGACCCATTTTTTAAAGTAAAGGGTTCAGGCATACTTAAAAAATCCAGTGGGCTGGTTCCAGCAGAATTAATCAAAATCCACTCTGCCATCTGCCAGAAGTTTGCATTTCCTCCCTGGTTGTTTTGCGTACCAGGCCATAATACAACTTCTCTAACTGCTATTCCATCGGGATAAATCGTATAGATTTCTTCAGCCCGTGTATTTCCATGAAAAACTCTATAACGCATATCATTTAACCTATATGACCATTTTACCCTGACTCTAGCTGAACCAGATTCCAATATTTCTACTTTACTCCAACGTAGTTTTTTATCCATAATTGGTTCATAACAATGTAAATCATTAGGACTATTTGTTTCACACCATTCAGGAGTAAACCAGACTCCTTTTCCCATATCTACACATCCTACATACTGTGCTTTATCCCAGAATACAAAACGCCAGGGTTTATCACAATCAACAATTACAGCATGTCCTTTTTCTCCAGAAAATTCTAATTGTGTCTCATATGCTTTCATTTTTTTCCTCCTAATAGATTATTTTAACTTTTACATCTAAAAAAACCTAAGTTGAATTTCAATTTTACCCCTTCACAGCTCCAGCAGTCATACCCTGTATTACTTTATTATAAAAAGCTAAATATATTATTATTACTGGAATAGAAGCAATAACCATTGAAGCCATTAACTGGGGATAATTAGTTGAATATTGTCCCCCACTGAATTGTGTTAACCAGAGGGGAATGGTTCTTAAATTGCTACTCCGGGTCAAAACTAAAGCAAACGGAAATTCATTCCATGTTGTCAAAAAAGTTAATATTAAAGAAGTAGATAAAACTGGTTTACAGATAGGCATTATTATTCTAAACATTCTCTGCATAATAGTACTTCCATCTACAACTGCAGCTTCTTCTATTTCAATAGGTATAGACTTTATAAAACTTTCAATTAAAAAAATAGTTATTGGAAGCCCTAAAGTTACATAAACTATTATTAAACCAACTCTGGTATTATATAAATTCAATTTATTAAATTGGATAAAAACTGGTACTAAAAGCCCATGAACTGGTACTAACATCCCCGCTAAGACAAGACCATATAAGAATTTTTTGCCGGGAAATTCAAATCTTGAAATTAAATAACCAGTTATAAAACCAACTAATATAACTAAAATAACAGTAAAAATACTAATTATTAAACTGTTTAGCAGTGCTATATGAACTTCTCCCTTGAAGATTGTCGCTATATAGTTTTCCAGGTGTATCTTATTGGGAAGGCTCATAATATTTAAACTAAATTCTTTTTCTGTTTTAAATGAAGAATACATAACCCAAAAGAAGGGAAAAATACAGCTTATAGAAAAAATAGTTATTATTATATTACTAAGATACTTTAATATTTTTGTAAAAACTATATTAAATCTCATCTTTTTTCCCTCCCATTATTTTTCTTGTAAGAAGAATAATTCCAAAACTTAAAACTAAAATCCCAATAGATATTGTACTTCCATAACCAAGTTTAAACATAGTAAATGAATTGTTATAGGCATATTGAGCCATAACCATAGAACTTCTACCAGGGCCTCCTCCTGTCATAACATAAATATGGTCAAAAATTTTCATATTTCCAGCAATACATAACATAATTGCAACAATTATAGTATTATACATTAATGGTAATGTGATATGAATCAACCTCTGTATCCAGTTAACACCATCTATTTCTGCAACTTCAAATATTTCTTTAGGAATATTTTGAAATGAAGAAGAAAATATAATAAGATACATCCCTATATACTGCCAAACAATTGGTATAGCCACTGTATAAATTACTATTTTGGGGTCATCAAGCCAGTATTGAATTAAAAACTCTAAATTCAATACTCCCAGTATCCAGTTTAAAATACCATAATTGTTATTATAAATCATTGTCCATAAAAATCCTACTACAACTGCTGATAAAACAAGCGGGAAAAAAATTACAGTTCTATGAAATTTTTTTGCATTTAGAAACCGCGTATTTAATAAACTGGCCAGTATAAACGCAATACCTATTTGTCCAATAATACTTAAAATTATTATTATTATATTATTTTTAAAAGCATGCCAGAAAATAGAATCATTAAATAAATTTATATAATTTTCAAAACCTAAATAAACCATATTTGATCCACCAGACCACTGGTAAAAACTATAGCGAATAGCATTAAATATCGGAAAGATAATTATGAAACTAAAAAAAATAACAGGTGGTAATAGGAGTAAAAAAAGTTTTTTATTGCTTGGTTTTAATAAATTACTATTATTCATAATAATCATCCTTTAATTATTTAAATAAAACCAGGAGGGGAGAGCCCCCTCCCTGGTTTTTATTTTAATTCTTTTCATGCTCATCTTGAATTCTTTCAGCCAACTCTTCAGGAGACACTACCCCAATAAGAAGTTCCTGTAAACCACTATTCATTACCTCTACTACAGAAGCTGATAATTGAGCATCATAAACAGGTGAAAAAGCTGCTCTATCTAATATATTATTATATTGTTTCATTATATCTGTTAATTTACTTTCATCATAATTACCAGGTTTAACTGGAGGTGCACCATTTTTTTCAACAAATTTTGTTGCCAGTTTCTGGCTGCTAAGAGCCTTAAGAATTTCTACAGCTGCTTCTTTTTCTTCTCCCTCTAAATTCGGATTAATCTGGAAAGCCCATGGAGCTCCACCGGCTACAGTATTTGCTTTCCCCTTTCCTTCCTTAACTTCAGGTAAAATCTCTAACCTGGTATTTTGCACAACTTCTTCAGGAGCATTTTCAGCTACTGGATTAAATGCCCAGGCTCCTTCAAAAAACATAGCTGCTTCACCATTATAATAAGCTCTTCTTTGTTCTATATTATCAATACTGTTCATATCTCTATTAAAAGCTCCCATTTCAGCAAGTTCCTGTAAAGCTGTCAGTGCTTCTACAAACTCCGGATCAGTAAAACTTGCTCCCTGGTGATAACGTATACTTCTAAACCAATCAGTGCCAGTATATCTATCTCCAAGCATACTTAAAAGACAGGACTCAACTACCCATTTGCCTCTATTCCCTAAAGATATAGGTGTATATCCAGCATCCTTTATTTTCTGAATAGCTACTTTAAACTCTTCCCATGTTTCTGGAAATTCATCTACTCCTGCTTCTTTAAATATAGCCTGATTATAAAACATTATCGAAGTAGCTTCAACCTTAACTGGTATTCCAAAAACGCCTTCCTCTCTTGAAACATCATCAAAAGCTCCTTCAACAAAACTATTTTTCCATTCTTGGTCATTTGCTAAAATATCATCTAAAGGTTCTATCAGTCCACTTTCTCTAAAATTATCAATCATAGTCCCTTTTACCACAAAAATGTCAGGCATTTCGTTGGCAGCTGCCAGAGTTTTAATTTTCATTTGATAATTATCATGTGCTGTTACATTCTGTTTGATATCAT
The DNA here is from genome assembly GCA_048623215.1 of Halothermotrichaceae bacterium. Lineage (GTDB taxonomy): Bacteria > Bacillota > Halanaerobiia > Halanaerobiales > DTU029 > JBMCBT01. The sequence goes on along the minus strand of JBMCBT010000019.1, from coordinate 19,410 downwards.
ATTCTGGATGATTTTCTATAAATTCATCCATTATCTCATTAAAAACAATTGGATAAGAATCTGTATCGCTTTTAGAATAAAAATGCATGAAGTCCAGACTAACTTCTTCCTCACCTGCCGCCAACACTAAACCTGAAAATAAATTAAATAAACTTGCTAATACAATAAAACTAATTAATACTTTTTTCTTCATTTTTTTTCCTCCCTATTAGTTAAATGTTATGTTACAAGTATCATTATATCTGCTGACAAGATGATAAACTATACACATATCTATTCAAAATATCAGAAATTTTATGCTATTTTAATAAAAACTATAAACTTTTATAAATATCAAATTTAACTGTCTATTTTACATTATATATGATATTTCATCATTTTTCATCATTTTTTGAAAACTACTATCTTCTTTTTTTTACTGCCCTACTGTTATACTTATCCTCATACACATCTTGCAAATTTTTATTTGATTTTTTTAATACTTTTCTCTGTATATTACTCAATACTATTACATATATTTTAAAGAAAAGAGCTTATCCAGGTATCAAAAAAATTATAAATCTTGTATATTGCTGGTCATATAATCAAGTTTATTTTAAACAATGGTCTTCAGGTTAAATTCAGATTAAAATGGTAAAATAAAACAAATAGTACAATCAGTAACTTGTCAATATAATTTAAGAAAGGAGGATAGTATACTCAAGACGTACCCTATTAATATCTGCTAACTAGAATTGGTAATGATTAAAACCAATAAAATAATTTTATTTTGTACAAAGGTAGTACGTCATATTTTTTTGTTAATAGTAGTAAGAATAATAAAAATTAATATGAGGAGTGTATGATAAAAATGAAAAAGAGTTTAATAGTTTTATTAGTTCTGACAATGGTATTAGTTATTGCAACCACAGCTTTTGCTGCAAAGGGTAAAATTGGAGTTGCAATGCCCACTCAAAGTCTTCAACGTTGGAATCAGGATGGTGCTAATATGAAAGCTCAGTTGGAAGAAGCTGGCTATGAAGTTGATCTGCAGTATGCTAATAACAGTACGTCTACTCAAATTTCTCAGCTAGAAAATATGATACTGGGAGGTTGTGATGTCCTCGTTATAGCCTCAATCGATGGTAGTGCTCTGGGCACTGTTCTGGAAACTGCAAAACAGGAAGGAATTCCGGTTATCGCTTATGACCGTCTAATCATGGAAACTGATGCAGTTTCCTATTATGCCACTTTTGACAACTATATGGTTGGAACTATTCAGGGTGAATATCTTGAAGATGCCCTGGATTTGGAAAACCGTTCAGCTGATAATCCTGCTTATATAGAAATCTTTGGTGGCTCCCCGGATGATAATAATGCACGCTACTTTTTTGCAGGTGCATGGGATGTTATCAAACCTTATGTTGAGAGCGGTGAAGTCGTAGTTCCATCAGGTCAAACTGAATTTGAACAGATTGCTACCATGAATTGGGATTCAGCCAATGCACAGTCACGCATGGACAATTTAATTGCTTCTAACTACTCTGCAGATCAAAAACTTGATGCAGTTCTTTGCTCCAATGATTCAACAGCTCTAGGTGTTACAAACTCACTAAAAGGTGCTGGGTTTACAAAGGATAACTTCCCAGTTATCACAGGTCAAGATTGTGATATAACCAACACCAAAAACATCATTGCTGGTTATCAGTCAATGTCTATCTTTAAAGACACCCGTACTCTGGCCGCACAGGTTGTTGATATGATAAAAGATATCCAAAATGGCGAGGAGCCTGAAATAAACAACACTACAGACTATGATAACGGTGTAGATATTATACCTACCTATCTGTGTAAACCTGTATTTGCTGACATTAACAATTACAAAGAATTGTTAATAGAAAGTGACTATTACACTCCTGAGCAACTGGGACTGGAATAGCCTAAATTACCGGCAGGTAGGTATAGTTTGCCTGCCTGCCAATTTCTTTGAGGAGGATAGACATGACAAAGACATTGCTGAAAATGCGGGACATTACCAAAAAATTTCCTGGAGTTAAAGCTCTGGATAATGTTAATATTACTGTTAAGGAAGGCGAAATTCACGGTATTGTAGGCGAAAACGGTGCCGGTAAATCTACATTAATGAACATATTAAGTGGAGTTTACCCATATGGTTCATATTCAGGTGATATACACTATAATGACCAAGAATGCCGCTTTCAGAGTATTAATGATTCAGAACAACAAGGAATTGTTATTATCCATCAGGAATTAGCCCTGGTACCATATTTATCTATTGGAGAAAATATGTTTCTGGGAAATGAAAATCAAAACCATGGAATCATTGACTGGGATCAGACATACGAACGAGCAGAAAAGTACATGCATATGGTAGGTCTAAAAGAAAACCCTCATATTCAGATTAAAGATATAGGAGTTGGCAAACAGCAGTTGGCTGAAATTGCAAAAGCTCTGGCCAAGAATGTGCGTTTACTTATTTTAGATGAACCCACTTCTTCCCTCAATGAACAGGAAGCAGAACATATTCTTGCCCTTATACAAAAATTGCGTCGGGAAAAGGGAATTACTTCTATAATTATATCTCACAAATTACATGAAATCGACTACTGTGCTGACAGAATCACAATTCTTCGGGATGGTAAAACTGTTGAGACTCTTAACAATGATGATAATATATCAGAAAAAAGAATCATTAAAGGCATGGTTGGCCGGGAAATGAGCGAACGTTTCCCTGAAAGACCTGATACAATACGTGATAAAGTAGCCTTTGAAGTAAAAAATTGGTCAGTTAACCATGAACTATATTCTGAACAAAAAGTTGTAAAAAATGTATCTTTAAAAGTACATAAGGGTGAAGTAGTAGGTATTTATGGTCTGATCGGTTCAGGCCGTACTGAGTTGGCCATGTCTATTTTTGGTCAGGCTTATGGAACAAAAACTTCCGGCACAATTATAAAGGATGACAAAATCCTCGATTTAAATTCTGTTTCTGAAGCTATTTCCCATAAATTAGCTTATGTTACTGAAGACCGTAAAGAAAGTGGTATATTATTGGAAAACAGTCTTATGCATAATATTACACTACCCAAAATGGATTTTGTGTCTGAACATGGAATAATTGATAAAGACCTCGAAAGGAAAGAAGCAAAAAAATATAAAAAGGCTCTAAATATAAAGGCCCCCAATGTTGAACAACACGCAAAAAACCTATCAGGCGGGAATCAACAAAAATTACTCTTAGGAAAATGGGTCTATTCTAAACCCGAGATCCTGCTTCTAGATGAACCTACCCGTGGTGTTGATGTTGGAGCAAAATACGAAATTTATGAAATTATAAATGAATTGGCTGAACAGGGAAAAGCAATTCTGCTAATATCCTCTGAGCTAACAGAAATCCTGGGAATGTGTGACCGTATTTATGTAATGAACAAAGGTAAAATAATCAATGAACTCCTCCACTCAGAGGCAACTCAGGAAGGAATTATGAATTCTATTATACAAGCAAGTAAAGGAGAGATCAAACATGAACTCAATTCGCAATAATCTGAAACAGTATATGATGTTTTTTGTACTATTGGCTATTATTGTATTATTTCAGGTATTGACTGATGGGATATTACTTAAACCAATGAATGTCTCTAACCTTATTTTCCAAAATGCCTATGTAGTTATTTTAGCTGTCGGGATGCTGCTCTGTATACTGACAGGGGGTAATATAGATCTATCAGTAGGTTCGGTGGTGGCATTAATAGGCGCCTGTGCCGGCACATTCGCTATCTCCTGGGGTTGGAATCCACATCTGTCCATTATAGTGGCATTATTAATAGGAATTGGAATTGGTATCTGGCAGGGATTCTGGATTGCTTATGTAAGGATTCCAGCTTTTATTGTAACACTGGCAGGTATGCTTATATTTAGAGGTTTGACTCTACTAGTATTGGAAGGAATGACACTGTCTCCTTTTCCTGAAGAATATCTTGCTTATTCTACAGGGTTTATTCCTGATCTATTTCAAGATATACATCTGTTTGGTGTAAATAATACAACTTCCCTATTATTAGGAATACTGCTAGCAGTAATATTTAGTGCCTATAAAATAAGCAAATATAATTCCCGAAAAAAGAAGGGATATTCGGTAGAAAACTTCTGGTCTAAAGTGGTCAAACTGATAATCATATCTGCCGGTATCATCTGGTTATTTTATATTCTTGCAAACTACCGTGGTATACCTATGGTATTTATTACTCTTGGAATCATACTGATAGTATACAGCTTTTTCACTTCTTCCACAGTATCAGGCCGTCATATTTATGCTCTTGGAGGAAATGAAAAGGCTGCCCGTTTGTCCGGTGTCAAGACAAAAAAATTACTTTTTCTTGTCTATGTAAACATGGCTTTCCTTGCTTCTATTGCCGGAATTATATTTTCTACACGTTTGAATTCGGCATCACCACAGGCAGGTCAAATGTTTGAGTTAGATGCAATCGGGGCTGTTTTTATTGGTGGTGCAAGTGCTACCGGCGGTATCGGAACCGTAGGTGGTTCTCTGGCTGGAGCTTTAATTATGGGAGTATTAAATAACGGAATGTCTATAATGGGCGTCAGCTCAGACATACAGCAAGTGGTCAAGGGGCTTGTACTGCTGGCTGCCGTTGCCTTCGATGTTTTAAGTAAACAGAATATAGGTTTTGATTTTCTATCAAAACTACGCCAGAAAAATAATAAACAGCAAAACATTGATGGACAAAAAAATACATTAGCTGATTAATATGAATTTTCTGCTAATCTTCAGCCATATAGTATATTAGTGATAGATGCTTTTTAAGTAATATTCGGTATAAAAACATACAATACTGCTGCATATACTGCAGTAGTATTTTTTTTGCTATGCTTTAGATATATATCAGTTCAATCCTCCATTTTATAACCTATTCCGCGTACAGTAACTATACTGGGTTTTGAATTTATAAATTTTAATTTTTTTCTGAGTGAAGATATATGAGCCTCCAGTGTATTGTAACAAACTTCATCATTAAAAGACCATATTTTTGAAATAATCATATCTTTTCTAAGAACATGATAGGGGTTATTTATAAATAATTTTATCAACTCAAATTCTTTACATGTTAAATGTTCCTTTTTATTCTGAGAACAGAGCTCTACTGTAGTTTTGTTTAATGTTATATTCGAAAAAGAAATGGTGTCTTCTTTGAATATTTCAGGGTTCCTTCGATAAAGAGCACATAATCTTGTCAACAGTCCTCCTGGATTAAAAGGTTTGGTTAAACAATCATCTGCTCTTTTATCAAGGCCATTACTTTTATCAGTAATTTTGTTTTTTACAGTCAAAAGTAGAATAGGAGTATTAATATCTTTTTCTCTTAGATAAGTAATTACTTCAATACCATCCATATCTGGCAGCATAATATCCAGTATAATCAAATCATAATTAATGCTTATAATTTTGTTTACACCTACTGTACCTTTGTGAGCATAATCTATACTATGATTTTCATTTTTAAAAAGTTCTTTTAATAATTCACACAACTGAATCTCATCTTCAATTATCAAGATTTTGATAATAACACCTCCAATATTCCGGAAACATCAAATTTAAGAAACCTAATTAAAAAAATATAGCAAAGGTTGTTTTTGATGTAAAATATTGTTATTTAAAATGAGATTATCATAAATAATTTAAATTATCAAATTTAAATAGATATTAAAATTTTAATTTCAGTTTATCATTATAATCTGGTTCAAATACAAATAGGTTGTGTTAAGCAAATAAAAAACAGCGATATCTATTATAAGATACCGCTGTTTTATATTTATATTTTTTTACTCTTCTAGTTTTTTTAGAACCCTGTCAGTTTATTTATTCTGCTTTTTCCTCAAAAGAAGCTTCAAGACGTTTATAAGATTCATATCTTGCTTTCGCATCTTCTTCAGCTTTTTCAAAGTATTCTGCAGCAATTTCCGGGAATGTCTTTTCAAGTGAAGTATAACGTGTTTCACTCTTTATATATTCCTGGAATGATTCACTAGGTTCTTTAGAATCCAGGCTAAATGGATTCTTTCCTTGTTCTTCTAACTCAGGGTTAAACCTGTATAAGTACCAGTATCCAGCTTTTACAGCTTTATCTTCCTGTTCAAGGCTACAGCCCATTCCTGCTTTTAGGCCGTGTGCAATACATGGTGTATAAGCAATAACCAGGGAAGGTCCTGGATAAGCCTCTGCTTCTTTAAGTGCTTTTATAGTCTGGTTCATATTAGCACCTAAAGATACCTGAGCAACATATACATAACCATAACTTATAGCCATTTGACCAAGGTCTTTCTTTCTGATCTTCTTACCAGAAGCGGCAAACTTAGCTACAGCAGCAGTTGGTGTAGCTTTAGAAGCCTGACCTCCTGTATTGGAGTAAACCTCTGTATCGAAGACAAGAACATTGACATCATCTCCAGAAGCCAGAACATGGTCTAAACCGCCGTATCCAATATCATAAGCCCAACCATCTCCACCAAAAATCCATTGTGATTTTTTAGTTAGGTATTCTTTCATATCAAGCATCTCTGCTACTTCACCACTCTGGTCAGCATATTTTTGCAATAGTGGAAGAAGCTTTATAGTTGCTGCCTTGGATTCTTCACCTTTATCTTTATTATCAAGCCAATTTTGTAAAGCTTCATTCAGATCAGAACCAAGATCCTGTTCAATTGCTTTTTCAGCAGCCAGAGCCAATTTGTCTCTATTTTGTTCCATACCCAGATACATACCATAACCATATTCGGCATTATCTTCAAAGAGTGAGTTAGCCCAGGCCGGTCCATGACCGTCTTCATTGGTTGTATATGGTGTGCTTGGCGCAGAACCACCCCAGATCGATGAACAACCTGTTGCATTCGCAATAAGCATTCTATCTCCAAATAACTGTGTTGTTAGTTTCGCATATGGTGTTTCACCACAACCAGCACAGGCACCGGAGAATTCAAATAACGGTTGACTAAACTGACTACCTTTTATATTAAACTTATTCATTAAGTCATCTTTGTTGGAAACTTCATTAATAGCATATTCCCAGTTGCCTTTTTCTTTATCTACCTGAGTTGCATTTGGTTTCATAACCAGTGCATTTTCAGGTGCTGGACATACATTTGCACAAACTCCGCATCCAGTACAGTCCAGCGGACTTACCTGAATTCTATACTGTAAACCAGATAGTTGTTTACCAATAGCATCCTTTGTTTCAAATCCTTCTGGCGCACTGGCTGCTTCTTCTTCATTTAATACAAATGGCCTTATTGCAGCATGTGGACAGGCAATTGAACACTGATTACACTGAATACAGTTTTCAACCTGCCATTCTGGAATATTAATTGCTATATTACGTTTTTCATAAGCTGATGTACCCTGTGGGAAGTGTCCATCTTCGCGTCCTACAAAAGTACTTACTGGTAATTCATCACCTTTTTGTTTGGAAATTGGTTCCAGCACATTTTTGATAAACTCAGGTTTATCTTCTTCTGCAGTAGCTGCTGCTTCATCAGAAGCATTTACCCATTCAGAAGGCACTTCAACTTTTTCAAGGGCATCAAGTGCTTTATCTACAGCTTCCCAGTTCATTTTAACTATCTTATCACCTTTATGTCCATAGGTTTTCTTAATAGCATCTTTTAAGTATTCTACTGCTTCATCAACAGGAATTATCTTAGCTAGTTTAAAGAAGGCGGTCTGCATAACCATATTGATTCTACCACCTAAACCAACTTCCTGTGCAATATCAAAAGCATTAATAATGTATAGGTCTATATTATGTTCTGCCAGATATTTTTTCAAACCAGCAGGTAGTTTTTCTTCTAATTCATCTTTATCCCAGGTACAATTCAGTACAAAGGTTCCTCCCTCTTTTAATCCTTCAGTAAGATCAAACTGCTCTACATAGGATTCTTTATGACAGGCTACATAATCAGCCTCTTCTATCAGATAAGTAGATTTTATTGGATTATCTCCAAAACGCAAGTGAGATACTGTTACACCACCTGATTTTTTGGAATCATAGGAGAAATATCCCTGAGCATACTTGTCTGTATTGTCACCAATTATTTTAATTGCATTTTTATTAGCACCAACAGTTCCATCAGAGCCAAAGCCCCAGAACTTGCAACAGACTGTACCTTCAGGTGTTGTGTTTATTTTATCATTAACTTCTAATGAAGTATTTGTTACATCATCATTGATAGCTACAGTAAAGCTATTTTTAGGTTCATCTTTTTTGAGATTATCAAATACAGATTTAATATGTGATGGGTTGGTATCTTTAGAGCTCAGTCCATATCTTCCACCAACAACCACTGGTGCATCTGCTTTATCATAGAACATACTTCTTACATCTTCATATAATGGTTCTCCAACAGCACCTGGTTCTTTTGTCCTGTCAAGACAGGCTATCTTCTTAACTGTCTCAGGAAGTACATCCATAAAATATTTCGCAGAGAATGGACGGTAGAGATGTACTTTTACAACTCCAACCTTTTCTCCCTGGTCAACTAAGTACTCAACAGTTTCATCAATTGTGTCAGTAACTGAACCCATAGCTATAACTACATATTCAGCATCTTCTGCACCAACATAATTAAACGGCTTGTATTCTCTTCCTGTCAGTTCACTAATTTCTTTCATATAATCAGCTACAATATCAGGTACTGCGTCATAGAATTTATTACAGGATTCACGAGCCTGGAAGAAAATATCAGGATTTTCTGCTGTGCCTCTTGTAACAGGGCGTTCAGGATTTAAAGCCTTATGTTTAAATTCTTTTACTGCATCATAATCTACTAACTTAGCTAAGTCATCATAATCCATAACATCAATTTTTTGAATTTCATGTGATGTGCGGAATCCGTCAAAGAAATGTAAGAATGGAATACTGGATTTAATAGAAGCCAGATGTGCTACACCTGCTAAATCCATAACTTCCTGCACACTACCGGAAGCAAGCATTGCAAAACCGGTCTGACGAGCAGCCATGACATCTGAATGATCTCCAAATATAGATAAGGCCTGTGTTGCTACTGAACGAGCACTTACATGAAATACCCCTGGTAACAACTCTCCAGCAATCTTATACATATTAGGAACCATTAACAACAATCCCTGAGAAGCTGTAAATGTAGTAGTTAAAGCTCCTGTTGCCAGTGAACCATGTACTGCACCTGAAGCTCCTCCTTCAGACTGCATTTCAGTCAACTTAACTCTCTGTCCAAAAATGTTTTTGCGACCATGAGCACTCCATTTATCAACATATTCTGCCATAGGTGATGATGGAGTAATAGGATAAATTCCGGCTACTTCTGTGAAAGCATATGCCACGTGAGCAGCAGCGGTATTTCCATCCATAGTCTTCATATTTTTACCCATTTAAGTTCCCCCCGTTTATATATTAATGTAGACTTTTAATTAGAATATCCTACTATAGTATAGTATAATTAATTTTGAGTGTCAAATAACTAAAAGTTTAGAATTGTGAGAAATATAACAAAATATATTTAATTGTTTTTTTTAAACTAAATTTATTACATTACTATAAATCTTATTTAAATATAATTAGTGTAATAATATTCACTATTATATTTTATTAAAAACAGATTCTTATAACTTAAATTTACTGACTGTATTAACTAATTCATCAGCCATACTGGCTAATTCATTTGCTCCTGTTACTATTTCCTCAGTTGCAGCAAGCTGCTCCTCACTGGCTGCAGCCACTTCTTCTGAATTTGCTGCAAATTCTTCACTAACAGCTGCAATCGAATCTGTTTCTTCTTCAATTTTTTTACTACTGTCTGCTGTTGTTTTCGCTTTATCAGCAGACTTATTAATTGTTTCTCTTAGTTTATTAGATACAACCTCTATTTTTTCAAATACTTTTTCTGTATCATATACGGCCTGAACACTATTATTAACGTTATTTACTCTTACATCAAGACTCTTGACCGCCTCCTTTACTCCAGTTTCTATTTTTTTAATTAATTTGTCTATTTCAGCTGTTGCCTGTGATGATTCTTCAGCCAGGTCACGTATTTCCTCAGCAACAACACTAAATCCCCTTCCAGCCTCCCCAGCCCTGGCTGCTTCTATAGCAGCATTTAATGCTAACAAATTAGTTTGATCCGAAATGCCATTTATAAGGTCGACAATACTACCAATTTCTTCTGATATTACCCCTAAATTTTGTATTGCTTTTGAGGTTTTTGTAGTATCTTCTTTTACTTTATTTATTTGCTCTATTGTGTATTCTACAGAGTCATTTCCTTTATTCACATTCTTAATTACGTTATTTGATGCATCTATTATTTGCCTAAAGTCCATACTCATAGTCTGTATTCTTTTTATCATTTTTTTGATATTTTCTGAAACCGTTTCAACACTTGCTGACTGTTCCTCGGCTCCAGTTGCCACATTCTGTATTGAAGAACCAACCTCTTCGGCAGTTTCTCCAATCTGATCACCGGCAGCAGATAATTGCTGACTGGAAGCTGCCAATTGCTCAGAAATAGTATAAATGTTTTTTACCGTCTGTCTGACATTTGTCAACATTTTATCAATAGATAATATTAAAACACCTAGTTCATCATCTTTACTGGCTCTAAAGTCATTAATCTTTATCTGTTGATCCAGTCTGCCTGCAGCAACTGTTTCTGTAATCTCACTAATTCTTACTACCGGCTTACTGATATATAAGGCGATAAGAACGGCTATAATAATTCCAATGAAAACCGCCGCAACCCCTATCCACCAACTTCGAACCTTTATAACAGATAATGGTGCCAGAACATCCCCGGAATTAGCTGATACTGCTATTGACCAGCCCTTTATCCCGATTGGTGCAAATGCTACCCCCTTTTCTACTCCCTGATAATTATAAAAATCTACTCCTGCTTTTCCAGATGCCATTTGAGCCGCTATTTTCTTTAAATCTATATTTTTGTCAAAAATATCATTCTTTCCTAAATATTTATCCTCCGAATGTGCCAGAACTCTATATTCTTTATCAATAATCCATCCATAGCCATGTTCTGCTATCTTTATATCCTGAATCATTTCCTGCAAAAAATCAAGGTTTACTGTCATCCCCAATACACCAATTATTTTATGTTTTTCTTTGATAGGTATTGCCAAAACTACTACTTGATTACCGGTTACTTTACTGGTGATTGGCTTAGATACTGTATAACTTTTACTCTCTATTACCTCATTAAAATAATCTCTACCGGCCACACTTCCTGTACTTCCATCTTCCGCATGATAACTACCATCAATATTCGATATAAAAATATTTTCCAAATCAGAACTGTCTTCCTCCATAGACTTGATATTAGCCTCCTGCTTTTCCCAGTCCATTGTTTTTATATGATCCATTTTTGCCAGAGCGTATCCTTTAGACAACAAGCCTTCAAACCAGGTTTTAATTGTCTTTGCATCACTGTTAGTTTTACTAACCGCATCATCAAATATTCTTTCCTTTAATATACTCTGTGCTTGATTATATAGTACTAAAGTACTTACTGTTATTAAAATAATAACCATTACACTTATAATTGTCATCAACTTAAACTTTAGAGTTTTCATCATTTTAAACAAATTTATTACCCCCTTTAGTAGTTTAATTATTATTTACGTTGTCTTTGAAGAAAACTAATATAATGGCAAACTATATTACAATATGTATTAATATATGATAATTTACATATATATAAAGACATTTTATTTCAAAACGTGTATTATGTTCTAATTATATACTACATTTTGTGTTACATCAAGCTATTTTAGCGTTTTTTTGTGTTTTTCTCACAATATGTGTTATTATAGATGAGAGAGGATGTGAAGCAACTATCATGGAAAATTTTGCTGTAAGATTAAAAAAATTAAGAAAGGAAAAAGAATTACGTCAGACAGATCTGGCCCAGAAACTGGGAGTAGCTCAGACAACAATAGCAAATTATGAACAAAACTCACGATTCCCAAATCAAGAATTATTAATAAAAATAGCTAACTTTTTTAATATATCTATAGATTATCTCCTGGGTAGATCTGATTACTTGAATGAGCAAGAAAAAAAAGATGATAACCACCAGTCTCACTCACCACAACTTCTACCTGCTGCAGAAAAATATTTGAATATGTTATTAAGGGGTAATGAAAGGCAGGCCTATAGTGTTGTAACAAACCAAATTCAAAATAAAAATAATTTAGAAGATATCTATATAGATATATTTGAGCCTTCCTTAAAAAAAATTGGTTATCTGTGGGTAACAAATAAAATAAATGTTGCAGAAGAACATTATTTTACAAATAAAACCAGACAAATCATGTCTACATTATACTCACATTTTCCTAAATTAAGAGAAAATAATAAAACTATGCTCGGAGTATGTGCACACGGTGAGCTCCACGAATTGGGTTTAAGAATAGTAGTTGATTTTTTTAAATTGGACGGATGGAAAACATATTACCTAGGCAATAATACTCCCACAGATAGCTTAATTAACATTATAAAAAATAACAAAATCAATATATTGGCTATATCAGGAACTATAAACAATTCCATAAATACTACAAAAAGCATGATTACTACCTTAAGATCAGAATTTAATAAAAAAGACTTAAAAATCATTGTAGGCGGAAAAGCTTTCGGTCAAGAAAACCACTGGAAGGAAACTGGTGCTGATGGGTATGCAGAAAATGCAAAAAAAGCAATAAAAATAGCTAATAAGCTTGTTTAAACAATTTACTACCTTTTTTACCTATATCTAAAATAATTTAAGCTTCCACATTTTTATTTTTATTTAGGCACACTTAAATAACTACACACATATTTTATACTATACAAATATAATAAATTGTAAATAAAAAGTATAAGTAGAATTTAATCCAGATTATTATTCCCCTTAAACAATATTTAACTATAATAATTAACTAAATAAAATTTTGAAAAGGAGGCGAATATTATATGGATAAAGAAAAATTCTCTAATCTAGATTTACAGATGTTTAGAAAATGTGATACTTTTCAACGCAAATTAAAAGAAACCTATCTAGAAGAATTAGTAACAGTTGAATTCTGCTGCTGTGGTTTTCTCAAAAAAGTAACGGGATGCTTTGTTGACTTAGGTACTGATTTTATGGAATTGATTGCAACACCAAACAGCACCGACGGTATGACTATTGATATTTACCCCCCAGGTAATGGATCAGTCCCTTCAGAAACAGCTTTTAGAATTGTAATTCCACTTGATAGAGTATGTGCAGTTGAATCACCTGATGCTGATTTATGTCCACCACCATTTTGCGATGAAGATGAATGAAAAAAGTATACACATTAAAATTAGGCCCTGCTTAAGGGCCTTTTCTTCTTGTTTCTATTTACATTAAATTAATAGTTTAGCTTCTATGATTTTTCTATTATATATCTCCCTATTATATTCTACAGGGCATTTGCTTATCATTTTAATGCTTTTTAAAAATTAATATAAATTCATGTGTCTTGTTAACTCGAAAGACATAGGGGTAACCTAAAGGCCTCAAATTATTATATTCATGTCTTCTATCCCAGATAATGATATCATCAAGTTCAAAATTGATATCTTCCATTATTAATACTGTATCAATATGTAAAGGGTAAAACTTATTCTTTTTTCTTATATCCATAACAATTATACAGCAATACCCGTCATCTTTAGTACAGCTATATACCTTTTTGAAGACACCTTTTATTTCTTCTAGAAAATCTTCATATGAAAGTATATTCCCCAGATCCTTACTTTTGCTGCTGTAATTTTTACTGCCTTTTCTATCTGCTGTTCTTTTTTGATTTAGTATATTCCAGTACGGAGGTGAAGTAATTGTTAAATCAATTACATTTTTATTAATATAATTAAGCATGTTCCTGGAATCATCATTTATTATCTTTGGGTTATATAAATGATTTGGATACAATGTAGCAGCATTTCGTTCTTTAAAAATATTAATATATTTTTGTGAAAGTTCTAATCCAATTGAACGTCTATCTCTATTTCTTGCTCCAATTAAAGTAGAACCTGTACCGGCAAAAGGATCAAAAACAAATTCTCCTTTATGACTAAAACAGTCCAATAATCTTTCTACCAGCATTACTGGAAACAGGGCTGGATGACCTAATTCTCTTTCCTTTTTATTTTTTCTTATATCTGACCAGATAGAAATAGAGTTTTTGATCCATTTTTTACCACTCATATCAAGCTTCTGTTTACTCATTAGATATTCCTCCTATAATTAAAATAAATACATCTAATTACTTTAATGAATTTTAGAATATATTGAGCAACAATTATCAAAAACCCTATTTCAATTTTATAATATACAATTTAAAAATCATTTAATAATAGCATCTTTTCTTTTGTTTAATATACCAACTTTAGCCTTCCAGCACCTACAAACCACTGACTGCTGTAGTTATCATCTATTGCCCAGGTATCAACTAATACTTTTCCATAATATGATGATGCATGAATGAATTTAAATTCCTGAAAACTGTCATCTACCCACTCTATAAATAACCCACCGTGAGTTATCCTTTCGTCTGAATCTGTTAAGAAAATTATGTCACCAGTCTTAACTTTTTCCAGTGGTAGTAACTGTACATTATAATTATATAAATGATCCATGGCTACATCAGCAACTGTCATCTCGCCGATTTTAAATATTTTGTCTTTTCCAAGAGCTTTCTGATAAGAATATACTATTAAACCTGAACAGTCAAAAGCATCCGGCCCATTTCCTCCCCATTGATAGGGAGAACCTATTTTTTCTAACGCAGCATCCAATGCATTTTCTGCCTGTTTGTCGGATATTAACACCTGTTGTTCAGTAGTTGAGCATCCAGTAGCAATAATAATTAAAGACAGTAGTAGATATATTATTTTTTCTATTTCAACATCATCCTTTCCAGTTTATTAAATTACATATGACTGTCATCTGCGGTTATTGCCTTAGAAAAACTCTTTATTATATATTTCTTGGAAAATTACTTTTATCCTTTAATAATGTATGTGATACCAATAATTACCAGTGTTTGTATTATAATATTTGTCAATTAACTTTTTATATATAGTGTTTTATAATCAACTTATTTAAACTATATTATAGAATATACAAACCAAAAAACAAAAAACCCGCCTTATCTGCGGGTTTATAGTTCTTATATTACTGTCATATTAATGGCGGAGGGACTGGGATTCGAACCCAGACAGCTTTCGCCTTCACCGGATTTCAAGTCCGGCCCCTTGCCGTTCGGACATCCCTCCATTTGAAGTACGATATAAATTCTAATATATTTTAATGCTTTTGTCAAGGGTAATTTGCTTTGTATTTTTACCAGACATTACTCTGGGTTTCTAAAATTTTCTAATGTTGTCCTGAATATATTTTCTTGTTTTTAATTGTATATATCTTATCAGCATATTGACAGAGATCTCTGTCATGAGAAGCTAAAAAAACAAGATTATTCATATTTTTACTGGTGTTTTTAATAAATTCAATTACTTTAAATTTATGGTCATAGCCTAAAGCGGAGGTAGGCTCATCTAATAATTTAATCTTAGTTTTTATTAATAATGACTGTGCTAGAGAAACTCTCTGCCTTTGACCGAAAGAAATCTTCTCTGGAAACTCATTACCAATTTCCTCTATATCAAGAGATTTAAGACAGTTATTTAATTTATCAATATTTTCTGTAACTAATTTTAAATTTTCTTTACAGGTTAACCAATTAACCAACGGATAGTGTTGAAACATTAGGCTGCATTTAGAAGAACGGTATTCTGCTAAATCCAATTGACTATCTTTGCTAATCTCTATGTCATTTATTTTAATAACACCCTTTCCCGGTAACAAAAGACCATTTAAAAGATTCAAAAAAGTGCTTTTTCCTGAGCCTGAAGGCCCCAAGATCATTATCAACCCTTTATTTATTTTAAAATCTAAATTTGCATCTTTAAATATATATTGACTGCTTTTCTCCCTTTTAAAATATAAATCTTTTAATTTTACGTTATATCTCATATTAAACACCCATTATTATTTCTTCCATTTTTTTGTTATTTATATTTTTAACAGAAATATACACTGATACTATTATAATTGAAACAATTACTGGAATTATTAACAACAGTTCTCGTAATGATATCTGTGCCAGAAAAACACCCTGCTCATATACTAGATATTTAAGTATAAACAGAATACCTTCTGCTGATAATATACCAATTCCAACACTTAGTAATGTGACTAAGATCAACTCTTTTAATATATATAACAATATTTCCTTTCTCTTAATCCCTTTTGAATAAAACAAAGCAAATTCTTTTAATCTACTTTTTAAATATAAGGAAATATATAATCCAATAATCAGTGATAGTGAAACAGTTAATATTCCAATGATTATCCAGACTAATTTTATTAAATTTTCATTTTTATTACGATGATTTTCACGTAATGTGTTAACTGTTTCAAAATTAATATTTTGATAATTGTTTTTTACCATTCTATTCATTTCTAAAATGTTATTCCTGGGTAATAAGATTAAAGAAGAACTATTTACAGCCATTTTCCTTTTAAAATAAGAAAATGAAGCTATCCCCAGGGACAACTCGCCTTCAATTATGCCTGTTACTTTAAACCTCCCCCATAAAAACTCATTATCATCAATCGCTCTACCAACATAACTACCAACACTTAGTTTTTTTGCTTGAGCTATATCAGCACTCAATAGCAAACCTCTAGTGTCTTTTTCAGGATAAGAACCTTTTGTTAGTTCCATATTATTACTTTTTAAAAAAGTCTTTATGCTGTTCTTGTTTAATGCTATTACTGGTCGGTATTCAGAATTTAATATACCCGGCATGCTAATAATAGCATCGCTAAATTCCAGTACATCTAATACCAACTCACTACTCTCCAATTCATTTATTGTTTTATTATCAACAGAATTCACTCCTGGTTCAGCTATTGTAAAATTAGTCAATGCCACTTCCCAGGCCCTTAATTCTGCTTCAGAAACATATCTTGTCAGAACAGAGACCATAATTATTGAAATCGTAACTAATGCAATTAGTGCTATCAAGAAAAATAACTGTTTTTTGTTTCTAAATATAGATAAAGTAATCGATGGTAATTTCAAAAATATCCTCCTCTAAAAAGGTAAATTTTCTATAATTTTTTCCTGTGCCAGCATAATAGCTTCAATTAATGGTGGTGCATCTTCTAAAGTAGTAAGTGTATCTTTTCTTCCCTCACTTGTTGCTTCCCACAACAGTTTGCCGGAATCAGTACCAAGTATCGAATAACGTACTGTTACCTGGGAAACACCACCATTCCAACCATAGTGTCCATCAGCCTGAACAATATTAACAATTTCACCCTGCATAATACCATCAACACCTAAAGCATCTCCAACTTTAAATAAAGTATCTGTATTAGGTACACCACTTGATGAATAATCATCTAAAAAATCTGCCCACTTATCAGTTAACCCTTCCCTATTCATAACTTTGGTAGCTTCTGAAGCACTAATTATTTCTATAGTTGGGTCAGTATCTTTAATTCCCTGAGCAATTTTCCTGTTGATAGTCCTTGATTCACTGGGAGCTAATTTTGTGTTCTTCATTGGGAATACAGCCAGTTTTGTAATAGTATTTTTAGAAAAACTCGGATCAGAATATGTATTAATGGTTGCTTTATCAGTACATCCTATTAATACAAAAATAAAGGTAAAAACTATTAAAGCTAAAACAATCTTTTTCTTAATCATAAATTATACCTCCTGATATTTGTTTATACAATATTTAACCATAAATAGGTAAATCTCCTGCAAAAAATACATAATTTGTTCAAAAAAGGCCTAACAATGTTGTCAGGCCTTTCCTTTACTTAATCACATTCATACCCATATACGGGCGCAGTACTTCCGGTATAGTAATACTGCCGTCTTCATTTTGATAATTTTCAATAATGGCAGCTACTGTTCTACCGATAGCAAGACCGGATCCATTTAACGTATGGACAAATTCAGCACTGGCATCTTTTTCCGCCCTATATTTAATACCTGCTCTTCTGGCCTGGAAATCTTCAAAATTACTACAGGAAGAAATCTCTTTATATGTATCATAGGCGGGCATCCAGACTTCTATATCATAGGTTTTAGCAGATGCAAAAGACAAATCGCCTGTACAGAGTGTAACAACCCGATAGGGAAGCTCTAATTTCTGTAATACTTCCTCGGCGTCTGCAGTTATCTTTTCCAACTCATCATATGATGTCTCTGGCTCTACAAACTTGACCATCTCCACTTTGTTAAACTGATGCTGCCTGATGATCCCTCTGGTATCTCTTCCATGAGCACCAGCTTCAGCCCGGAAACAGGCACTATAGGCAGTATGTTTTATTGGAAGCTGTTCAACATCCAGTATTTCACCGCGGTACATATTGGTCACAGGGACTTCAGCTGTAGGTATCAGATAATAATCCAGGTCTTCCAGTTTAAACATATCTTCCACAAACTTCGGCAGTTGTCCTGTTCCTGTCATACTGTCAGCATTGGCTATAAATGGAGGTAAAACTTCTGTATAGCCATGCTCTGTTGTATGAAGATCTATCATAAAACTAATTAAACTTCTCTCCAGTCTGGCCCCTGCCCTTTTCAAAAATGTAAACCGGGCACCAGTAACCTTACTCCCTCTATCAAAATCAAGTATATCCAGCTCTTCACCTAACTCCCAGTGTGCTTTATCTTCAAATTCAAATTCACGGGGAGTTCCCCATTTCCGCACTTCAATATTGTCACTTTCATCATTGCCAACAGGTACATCTTTATTGGGTATATTAGGTATTCCCATTAATATACCATATAGCTCTTTTTCTATTTCTTTTATCTTCTCATCATATTTCTTGATTTTATTGGAAACATCTTTCATCTCTGCAATCATACCACTGATATCTTTACCATTTCTTTTTAACTGACCTATTTTATCAGATACCACATTACGCTTATGTTTAAGCTGTTCTGATTCATATAATACCTCTCGTCTTTCTTCATCAAGTTTCTGATATTTACCAAGTGAAATATCTTTACCCCTTTTTTTCAGTGCTTCTTCAACTAAATCAATGTTTTCTCTGACAAACTTTAACTCTAACATAATTTTACCTCCTGTGTTTTTAATTTGCACCCATATTTAATAATTTTAAGAAATTTGTATTATTATTTAGCTTAAATATTTATTAATTAACCTTTCATCTATAGACATTGTTTCCCTGAAAATTCAAAAATAGAGTAGGACCAGTCTTTCGACTGGGACCCCTCGTCAAACTGCACGTACG
>JBMCBT010000018.1:0-30405 GCA_048623215.1 Halothermotrichaceae bacterium | reverse complement strand
AGCGTGGGTAGGATTTACACCTACTGTTTCCTGTATTTACGAGGCACACATAGATAAGGGATCCTTTACTAAGGGTCCCTTAATAATTTAGCTTAAGATGACAGCTGCCTCAGGAGTGTTTACTCTAAATGTGAATGTTTCAAATAAGTAAAACTCCACTTCTTCAGAGGTACATTCTTCATAACCAAGTGATATATCCTGGCCGACAACTAATTCAAAATCTCCACCCCGGGTTGATAAAACTATCCCTTTTGTTCCCAGACCGTAGATTAGTTGAATATTATCTCCAATTATTTCTTTAATTTTTCTGTTTAGTGGATATCCTTTATTATTTATTCTATAAATCTCTTTATAAAATTCTGAACATATTAGCAGTGTATAAGGGCCAGTCACACACCGATCCATAAGGTCTTGAACAGCGGTAATAATTGCTGGGAGCAGATCCTCACTATTATCAGAAACATCCAGTTTCGAGTGGTCTGAACTATCAACAATTCCATCTATATTTGCCGCTGGCAAACCATGAAAGATAGCTTTATTTTCAGCATCGGCCAGTTTTTGAGCTGCCTTAATAAGAGGCCCTGTATCTACATCAGATGCACCACGGTTCAGTGCTTCAAACTCTTCTTTTTTTATTTTAAAAGGTACTTTTAATTCCAGTAAAGGTATTACATTTCTTAATTTATAGCTAACACCTTCTTCTCCTTTCCCACTGATTTTAGATCTACGCCCAGTATTTACTGCAGCATAATCAAATCCCTCAGGACCTACAAAATCAACAACCTTTCTTCCATTCAACTTTGTTTTCAAAATCTGGCTGGCTTCTTCATCTAAAAACTCCCAGGCTTCTGTAGATATCGGTGCTAAAGAACGTTTAAAAACACCCATTTATAAATTTGACCTCCTTATAATTCTTTAATATTTTGACCAATACCAAGTGAATTATTACTGGGGTTACTGCCATGATGGCCATCTTCACCATCTTCATGATGATCAGTAATATCACTCTCGCTAAACAAAAAAGTCCTTAACATCTCATCCCAGACAGAATCATGACGCCGGAGCCATTCTATTCCCATGACGGCATGTTCAACTTCTTCATTTCTATTATGCATCATGATAGACTTAACACTTTCATCTTCAGTAGCATCAGCTCTTTGATTATACCAACCAATAGCTTCCAGTTCTTCCTTAACACTTTGGATAACCCGGTGATAATTTACAGCTTCGTCTGAAAGTATTTCCTGAGGTTCATGATACTCACTCATTTTTAAAACCTCCTAACTTAATATCCAATTTTATATTCCATTTGTATTGTTTGTTTATTTTAAGCTTTTTTATTCAAATAATTCTTACAGAAAGCAAATCTCTTTAAAACAAATATTCAGATAAGAATATTACCCCAGTAAGTGTTATAGAACTTAATACTGTACTGGTCATTACTACCTGTGAAGCAAAATCGGGTTTATTATTAAATTCAATAGCTATCAAGGCCGTATTAACTGCAGATGGTACTGCAGAAGATATAAATAAAACCTGAGCCATAACTCCCTCTATACCCATGATATTTATTAATATATAAGCTAATATAGGCCCTCCAATTAACCTGGTTAGACTGGCAATATAAACATCCCAATTTTTAAAATTTATTTTTGTGTGATATAACTGCACACCGAGAGTCAGTAGAGCAACGGGTATCAACCCTCCCTGCAGATGTTCGATTGACGACCAAAAAAAGTATTTAGTAAGATCAATATTTAAATATTTAAGAATAAATGCTGTTAATATAGCATATAATATTGGTGTTTTTAATATTTTCTTAATAGTATCAAGATAATGCATCTGGCCCCTGCCGGCATTAAAAAAGCCTATTGAATATGTGGCCAAATTTTGGACTGTTAAGATTATTATTTGTATTGATACCGCAAAACTTGTCTGAGGAGTATTACTAAAAACAAGCATGATTAATGGCAAACCAAAATTGCCAGAATTATAGAACATTATTGAATTATAAAATGCATTTGAAATTGATACATTATAATTTAACAAGCGGGAAATGACCCAACCGACAACTGCCAGTAAAATAATCATTATTATTCCAAATAATATAGCTGAAAAAAATTCAGTATTAATATCTGTTTGATATATTTTCATAGATGTTAAAACAGGCAAAAGGATATAAATATATATTTTACTTAATGTAAAAACATCTAATTTAAATTTGGTGGCTAAAAAATAACCCAGAAAAACAATAATAAATAATGGTAGTATGTTATTCAAAAATACGAATGTAAATATATCCATGTTTATTCCCTCCAGTACTACATAAATTATATTTCTTATAAAATCATCTCTAATAATAGAAAAATAATATTATAAAATTATTAAAATTTGAATTTCTGCAAAACAAAAGTTCCAGGAAGCATTTCCCAGAACTTTAAAACTGAATTAATATAATATTATATGCTTATGTCAAGTTAAATCTTATTCACAAACCATCAAAATCAGATTAATCTAAATACCCTTTTTCAGGTAGTAAAGAATATTTTTCTAAAATAACTCCTGTTTTCTTAATAAGCTCTTCAGGGAGTCGATTACCACTATGGGTCATTGGTAAATCTGCTTTTAATGCATTTTTACCATGGGCTAGATGATGATCAATAAGTTTATTAGCATTTGTAAACTGATTTCCAAAAGATAAATCAGCAGCCAGAGAAAACACTTCTTCAGCTACATTAGAGATCTTTTTAGAAACTTTATTAGCTAAATCATTCTGCCCATTTTTCGAATACTTTATAATATCAGACAGTTGAGCAGCAAAGCAATTTGCTGTACTTAACAATAAACCATCATAATGTCCACCATCAGTCTTCATCCAATCGAAATAATTTCCTTCTGCTCCCCGAACCATAAATACACCAAAGGTATCAACCTCAGATAATACAACTTTATCCTCACCACTTGTGTCTTTCATCAAATAAAAGTTAGGATATTGTTCAGCCAAATTTTGAATAGTCAATGGACTCATTTCATTTTCAGTAATCTGTGGTAATTGATAAAGTGCAGTTGGATACCCACTTTCTAAAATAGCTTCTAATTCTGAATATATTTCCTCCTGTTTTAAATCTTTTCCTTTTGGAGGTGTAACAGTGAAGCCACAGATTCTTTTCTGAACAAAATCATTTGTTGGTGCATTTTCATTATTAAATAATCTTTTTACGGTTTCTTTGATAGACTGAAGTGCTTCCCCTTTTCCGGTTTTTAGTACCCCAATCATCAACCAAAATTTTTGTTCATCAGCTTCATCCAGCAAAAAATCTAATAGTGTTTGAATCTCAGATTCTTCCATTTCCCATCCATCTCCGGTTGAACCGGGAGCTAAAAAGGTAGATACATAAGGACGTAAATATTTTATATGCTGTCTCATTCTCTGTTTATCAATTTCCCCAGAATCAGTATAATGTGTTAACAGAGGACACCATAAAGTAGGTATTTTCTCTGGAAAAAATGTGTTCTGCAGTTGTTCTCTTTTATTAACAAGCTCAGTCATAAAATCACTCCAGACTTATTTATTAATATATACTAATAATTATATCTTTCCCGGAAAACAACTTTTTTAATTTAATATTTTTATACATTATTACTTACACTATCAATTACTATAACTATAATTTTAATTTAATATTTTTATACATTATTACTTACATTATCAATTACTATAACTATAATTTTTATATTATTATTTATATTGCTACCGTTAATACTATTTTATTTAAGAAATTACTTTTATCATTAAACTTCGTTTATTACTGTATCACTTACTATTCACATCAGTAAATTTGGCTACTTAATAATTTTCCGGGAAAGAAAATTTATTGCCATTTTATTTGTCAACAATCTCTTCAAGTAATTCTTCTGCTCTTTCAGGATTAAAAATCCCACACATACAGGGTTTAAAGAGCTCTTCTGCACCTTCTTCAATAGTCAGCTTACCTGCTTCTATCTTATCAACAACATCATTTATTAAGTTAACTGTAACCATACCATGTCCACACATGGTATTAATCTGAAGTTTCTTTTCATCAGGAAGAAGATCTGTATTACCCCAGATACCTACAGATTCGTTAACTGTATGCCGCTGAACTCCTTCTTCCTTACAGCACTGGTCTACTTCATCTAATAACCCTGATAATACAACAGATAAACCTATGTCTTCTTCTTTAAGATCCCTGAGCATACTTTTAACTTTATCTTTTTCAGTAAATACTGCATGGATTACCGCCCGGTCTTCAACACTTTCAAGAACTTCTTCAACACCACCTACAAAATACTCATTTCCATTTCTACAGTTACCTATTTTAACAGAACCATTTTTTAAAGCCAGTTGAAAAAATTTTTTGAGTTTTGGCGCTGAATTTTCATGATTAATATCTTTAGAAGGCATCATAAGGAAAACAAAATCTCTTGACAGACTATCCCTATCTCCCCTTCTGTGCAATGTATGTGTCATCTATTTCTCCTCCTCTAAAATATCTTTTGTTTTCTAATTTAACATTTTTAAATATTTTAATATATATATTTTTATGATATTTGTTATCTAAACTTCTACTTAAAATATAATCAAAAGTTTATATAACTCTGGGTTTACCCAGGCCAAGATTTGTCTTTCCATTGGGATAGACATCATATCCAGCTTCCTTTAATATTTTCTCAGTAGGTATTTCATTATTTTCATCAATACGGCTGGCGACATCCAGACTGAATAAAGTTTCAATCTCTTCCGCAACATCTTCCAGCTTTTTAACTACTTCCAGCAACTTATCGCGAGGAATTAAAAATTCTATAATTGCAGATATTGCTCTTTCATTTAAAACATCTTCTCTGAACTCTCCAGTGCTTTTGTCTACCATTAAACTGGTTACAGGATTTTCATCTTCAAATACAAGGCCTTCAGTTCCAGCAACAGCCTTGGCTACCTTTTCCACATCATACATACGGGTACCGGCTATAGGCCTACCCAGTTCTATAGCTACACCGGCATATCCTTCTTTAAAACGTCCTGTAACTTCATTAGTTTTCATCTCTTCTGTACCGCGTCCACTTATCTGTGATTCTTCAGCTATTGAAAGTACATCACTGAGGATGGAACGAACAGTGCGCGGCCATTCCAGTTCTTCCTGATATAGTGCATCGACCGGACAAACTTCCTGACGTTTGCAATTATAACATTCAGTACATTCATCATAATTAATTTCTACATAATCTCCTTTATTTACCATGGCATCTACCGGACAATAAAGCATACATTGTCCACAGGTTACACATTTATCCTTATCTATACGCATTCTGACAACCTCCTGTTAATTATATTGTTTTAGTCATATTTTTCTATTATTTTTCCATTTTGGTTACTTATGTTTATCCACACTATAATCATAATAAAAATTATTAACATTTAAACAGTTATTATATTTGTGTAAAGGGGAATCAATCTTCCCCTTTACACACTTTTAAACCATTACTGGTTTACTTTACAGTATCATCCAGTTCACGTCCAAGATCTTCATATTTTCCTTTTCTTCTTTCTTTATCAATATCAAGTTCTCTTTCAGCATATTCCAGTACTTTTTCTGCATCTTCAATAGGAACAACTACAACTCCATCATCATCAGCACAGATAATATCACCAGGGCGAACCAGTACTCCACCACAGGTAATTGGTTCATTAATTGAAACCAGGTCAAGACGGCCGATTACATGAGTTGGAGTACGCTCTGAGCAGAACACAGGACTTTTCTGTAATGTAACTTCATAAGAATCTCTACAGCCGCCGTCCAGAACTACACCAACCAAACCTTTTTTCTCAGCAGTCAGAGCTACATCTGAACCCCATAATCCATAAGGAGTCTGTTCATTATCAAAAACAAGAACATCACCATCTTCAATTACTTCCAGAAATGCTGAATAAATATTTCTACCATCAAGCCACTCTTCAGCATATTTGTCATATTCTTCATTAGTTTCTGCATGGGGAATAGTATCAGTAGCCTTGGTATATTTAGCTGTTTTTGCTGTTCCTACAAAACTACATCCATCCCAGATAGGACGAATCCTATTATCCATCACACAGGTATCCTGTCTATTAACCCTGTCTAAAGCATCTGAAATATCAGCAGGACGTACTTTCTTAAACCTTTCAATTAATTCTTTTGTTTCCACAATGATCATCCCTTTCATTTTTTTATTTATTTTTTTGTTACTTAAATAAAATAGTAACAGCCTGAACAATAATACTTATTAGTTATAATAATTCCCTCAAACATTAAAAAAATAAGTAAATTAACGATAAATTAACAGCTAATTTTATAATGTCATATAAAGACCGCCATTTACATGCAATACTTCACCTGTTATATATGAACCCATATCAGATACCATAAATGTTATTGCATTGGCAATATCTTCCGGTTTTCCTGCCCGGCCCAGAGGTACACTGTCAATTACTGCATCAATTCTTTCCTGGGAAATACCTGTATTTGTCATAGGAGTATCAATCCAGCCAGGACAGATACTATTTACCGTTATATTAGACTCAGCACCTTCTCTGGCCAGTCCCTTGGTTAATCCCAGAACACCAGCTTTAGCAGCAGAATAACCAGAAGTAGATAATAAACCTCCACCACGATAGGCATTAATAGATGAGATATTTACAATCCTGCCGAATTGCTGTTTTCTCATATGTGAAAAAACAGCTTTACAGCAATTATAAACACCATCTAAATCGATATTAATTACTTTTGCCCACTCTGCAGGCGTAAGCTCTTCAAATGGTACCGGATGACGGATTCCAGCATTATTTACAAGTATATCAATTCTACCATGTTCCTCAACAATATTATCTACCATATTTTTTACTGCATCAAAATCAGAAACATCAGCTTTAACACCAACAGCATTTCCTCCGTTTTCGTTTATCTGTTTCACACATTCCCTGGGGTCTACAATATCATTTACATATACTATACAGCATTCATCTGACAGTATTGTAGCAGCTGCTTTTCCAATACCACTTTTTCCACCTGTAACCAATGCTACTTTATCTTTTAACTTTAAATTTAAAATGACTAACACTCCCTTTCTTTAATAATTTCTCCACCTTTCATAACAAAATTAACTTCAGATAAAACATCTATATTATTAAAAGGGTTTCCGGGAACTGCAATAATATCAGCCTTTTTTCCTGCCTGTATGCTGCCTAATTCATCTTCACGATTCAGTAATCTAGCACTATCAGCAGTAACCATTTTTAAAGCACGATATTCTGATAAACCCATCTTTACAGCAAGTTTTATTTCCTGATAAAGAGCACCGTGATAGCCATCAGTCCCTAATGCCAGATTTATATCAGAATCAAAAATAATTTCAAAGCGCTGACGTACATCATCTCGATACCTGCGTATTTTTTCAGCAAACTCTCTATCATGTAAATGCTCATTAACAGTATCATTAAATAAAAAAGTATTAGTTACAACCAGCCACTTATCATTTGCAGAAATTAATTCCATCATTTCCTGATCCATAAAGTAACCATGTTCCACCATATCAAGGCCTGCCTCCAGAGCGATTCGAAGTCCTTCACCACCTACTGCATGAGCAGCTATTTTGCGGTCAAGACTATGTGCAGTCGAAATAATTTTTTTAATCTTTTCCCTGGAATAATAATAAGCAATCCTACCATTCTTAGGCAAGTTACTGGTAAGATAAAATTTGAAAAATTCAGCACCTCGTTCTTTATTTTCCCTATAATATTTTTTTATCTCATTTATATTATCAACAGCATATCCAATAAAACCGTGGCCTTCAGAGGATCTGACTCCTTTACCGGCAGTATATAAACTGGGCCCAACTCCAGGAATTTGTTTTACTATATCTTTACAGACTGCATCAATAAAAGATTTTTCTCCAGGACAGCGTAGTGTAGTTATTCCCCTATTTAGATTTTCAGTCATGTTATCTACTGCTCGTTTTATAAGTTCTTCAGTAGAAGTCTTGACTTTTAAAAGATAATCTTCAAGTTCTACTGAAAGGCTTAAATGACTGTGAGCATCGATCATCCCGGGTAATAATGTATGTTCTGGTAGATTAATTATTTCAGCATCTCTGGGAATATGGATATTCTCTTTTTTTCCAACATCCACAATCACTTCATCTTTAATAGTTATTACTCCATTATTTATTAGTTTATTTCTTTTTCCATCAAATATTTTATCAGCAGATAGTACATACAATATTTTTTACCTCCTTACCAGATCAGTTAGAGAAATGATCGTTTTTTAATATTCTACACCATCATCTTTCTTGAACTGATTTATAATAGCTGTCATCCCCATAGCTAAAATAAATATTAATACCGCTACTGCTGCACCCATTCCTATATTGAAATTCTGGAAAGCCTCAGAGAACATTTTCATAGGAAGTACTTCAGTTCCACCCATAGGACCTCCACCGGTCATAGCATAGACCAGGTCAAAGGCTCTAAGGGCACCGATCATAGTTAGAGTTAATATTGTTTTACTGGTTTCTAAAGATAGGGGGATAAGAATATGAATTAACTTTCTGAAACCACTGGCCCCATCAATTTCTGCCATCTCCAGTACACTCATTGGCATATTCTGGAATGAAGAGTTGAATAAAATAATAGTTATTCCTGAAAACCTCCAGGCATGTACAAGTATTACAACCCAGAGTGCTGTATCAGGATTACCCAGCAGTGGTGCATACAAATGCCCAAGCCCAATAGCCTGTAAGAAATGTCTCCAAATTCCAAGCCGTGGACTAAAAACAAATTCCCACATAAATCCTACACCTACAGTTAACAAAGTTGCAGGAGCAAAAAGCACTGTTCTGAAAAATTTATAACCCTTTAATTGTAAATACAGAAAGTAACCAAGAGAAAATCCAATAATAACCTGAATAGTTGTGGTTCCAAACATATATATTAATGATACCTTTACAGAATTCCAGAAATCACTGCTCTGAAATAATGAAATATAATTATCCAGGCCGACAAATTTAACATTAGTAATAGTTGTCCACATCCTGGTACTCATTATAAATGCTTCAAAGATTGGCTTTAATACAAGAAATCCAAAAACTAATAATCCCGGCACTAAAAATGCTGCTATTGCTATCGGGTTTTTCTTAATATCTCTATCCTGTTTCATATATATCCTCCTTCATTTACTTTATTAGTTAACCTTTTATTGCTCCCATTCTTACACCTTTTTGAAGTCTATTTTGTAACAGCATATAGAAAATTAAGTTAGGAATAAAAGAAAGAACTACACCGGCAATCATCAATACATAATTTGATGCATATTCATTTATAAATCCGATAACACCAACAGGTAGTGTTTTATGAAGATTGTTAGTTATCATAACCAGACCTACCAGTAATTCATTCCAGGTAGCCAGTACACTTAATACAATTATAGATAATATGCCATTTTTAGTCATTGGTACAAACACCTTGTAAAATAGCTGCCAGATATTACAGCCGTCAATAATAGCACTTTCTTCCATTTCTTTCGGTATAACCCGCATAAAACTTTCCAGTATAAATACTGAAACCGGAATACGGAATGCTGCATAGATAATTGCCAGGTAAAATCTACTATTTAAAAGACCCCAATTGTTTGCTGACATATATAAAGGAATTATTGCGGACTGTATTGGTATCATCATTCCTGCTATAACTATATAATATATTAAACGGTTAAATTTGAATTTAAACCGGGCCAGACCAAATGATAATGGTACAGAGGTAATAAGTGTAAAAAGAATAGTCAACCCTGTTACCATTAAACTGTTTCTCATATAATAATACATATTACTACGATTAAATGCTTTTACAAAATTATCCAAGTGAACCTCTTTAGGAAGCCCCCATATATCTTGAAACAAACCCGCCTGCGTTTTTACAGAAGACATTATCAACCACAACACAGGTACTATTGCCATTAATGCAAAAAGTATTAAGATTGCATATATTAATATATTGGGTATTTTATATCTAATACTCTGGAGCCAGGATGTCTTACGTACTTTTTCCATTATCGATTCCCCTTCCATATCAATTTTTTTAGAATATAGGGAGAAAAGAGATAACTCCTTTCTCCCTACCAGTATAACTATTTACTTATTATATTACTGTTTCTATTATTGGTTATATTGCAATTTCTCTTGTTAATTTTTCTTATCATAATTTTCTGCTGCTTCCTGTACAGCTTCAATTGCTTCTTCAACTGTCAGAGAACCACTGGCGATTCCAGACATAGCTGTTTCTTTGATAGCACGGTCGATTTCTGGTGGAGCCAGGGTATCCATTGATGGTAAGAATTGTTCAGTATTTCTATATTGGTCTACCATATCATTATATAGTCTATATGCCTGTGATTCGTCATATTCGATATTACCGGCATAGATATCTCCACCACTATTCATAACTGGCAATCCATAACCAGGACTGGTAATCTTTTTAAGGAATTTCAAAGATGCTTCTTTTTCAGCTTCAGAACCTGTATCAGCAACAGCCAGACCGATGATAACTCCACCGACTCTTACATTATCATCACCCATAGGAGCATCTTCTACTACTGGAAATGGTACCATACCTACTTTATCAACAAAGTCTTTTCCACCAAAACTGATAAAATGTCCTGGTAACCACTGGCCTTCATAGATCATTGCAGCTTCACCATTGGAGAACATCTGTGATGCCTCTTCCTGACCAACAGCATTTATATAAGATGGGAATACTCCAGCATCGATCATTTCTTTGAATTTTTCCAGCATTTGTGGAAATCCATATTCAGGATTATCCCATTCTGTCATTTTATCACCAATTGTTAAAGCATTTGTATTTTCTACACCAGCAATCCGTCCCATCATAGCTGAGGCTAACCAAGCATACCTTTGATCTTTACCACCTGTAACCATTGGAATAACTCCTTTTTTCTGCAGCTCTTTAGAGACATTGATTAATTCATCAAGAGTTTCAGGTGCTTTCAGGTCAAATCTATCAAATATTTCTTTATTGTAAAACAAACCACCTATTTGTGCATTCCAGGGAGACATCATAACTCTTTCCTTATTATCTACAGCAGCATGGCGGACAGCTTCTGTAAAGGTTTCATTCCAGTATTCTGGATCACTTTTATATGCTTCACGAATATCAACAAGGAGATCATCTTTCATAAACTCACGGGTATAACTTAATACACTCCAGAATATATTTGCTGGATTACCAGCCTGCATCTCAATAGATATTTTATTTCTAAGTTCATTTGAAGGCAGAACTTCACGTTCTACATGTATGTCAGGATTTTCTTCATTAAATTCTTCTACCATATTAACAACTGCATTATAAACATCTGGGTTTGAAGGAGTTGTTACATCTAAAAATCTTATTTCTGTAACATCATCTTCTGCCATAATAACACTAGATCCTATTAAAGTCATTACTAAAACTGCTAAAGCTAAAACAAACAATTTACTTTTCATAATATTATTATCCTCCCTTATTTTAACTACTTTTTCATTTTTGTTGATTTTACCTGCCAGCAAAATTTAATTCTAGATATAATTTTAGTTAAAAATCTACCGAGTATAAAAAATAAACAACCTGAAGTTTAACTAAAATAATTTGCTATCTAAATAATTCACCTCCTTATTAACTGATTTTTAATAAATAAGGCCTTATTTATAACAAAAAAGAATTAACCCCCCTTATTATCATTTATTATTATTTGAAGTATTGTCATGAACAACCTGCAGATGTCTATGCATAGCATCACGAGCTTTACTTGGATTACCTTCTTTTACTGCTAAAAAAATTTCTTCATGAAATTCAAAAGACTCAATTGATGCCTTAGGTTTTTGTAAAATATGCTTGAAATATTTTTTTAACATCTTTTTCAGTGAGTCAAATATAAATATAATCAATTGATTATCAGTAGACTGGGCCAGCATACTGTGAAATTTCAAAGCTTCTTCTGAATATTTCTGGTTACTGTTAAGCCTTTCTTTTGCATCATCCAGTATATCTTTCATATACTTTATATCTTTATCAGTTGCATTTTCAGCAGCCATTCCGGCAATCGATACCTCAAATATATTTCTAACCTGCCATAATTCTTCATAAGAAGTGGAATCAGTAATAGCCAACATATCAATAGATTCTATTACAGATTCAACATAAGTTTTTACATCAGCCTCTTTAACATATGTGCCATCTCCTGCTCTTATTTCTATAAGACCTATATTACTTAATTTCTGCAGAGCTTCTCGAATAGTAGGTCTTCCGACTTCAAAATAAGTACATAATTTACGTTCAGATGGAAGGCGTTCTCCAGGACTTATCTTATTCTGGGCTATTAATATTTTAATCTGTTCAACAACCTGATCGCTAAGTTTTTCTCTTTTTAGAGTTTTGAAAATACCTGATTTATCCTGTTTTCCACTCATGTTTTATACACCTCCTTAGTATTTATTTTTATAAATAGAGGTAATAGGTATGTGGTGTGTGGTCAGTGGTCTTACCAATTCTTTTAAAAAATATATGTCTTTATATCTTTTTATAGTTTATTTTGTCGATTTTTATTGTGTAGATATAGTATATAATGTTTTTATCCTCGTGTCAAGATTCTTTTAGATATTTTTCTTATTTTTTCGACATTTTATTTATTTGAATTAAATATATGGTCATATACTTTTTTTATAATTCTATACTTCCAGCATCTTCATGGCCCAGTCGTTATTTGTTGGAAGAGACGGCAGATCTATTAATCCAGTATCTGGATCAGGGACTAACAACTTATCCATTTCTCTCCATTCCCCATTTCTGGGATTATACCACCATGCTTTATATTTTCTACCAGAATAAGTCCCACGAAAGGTTGCTGCTGGACAGTCTTTTTCAAAGTATAATAGAAAAAAATCCCTTTCTCTGGTACCGGCACAATATGCCCATCCTTTATATCCAATAGGGTCACCTGCTTTATTTGGTGAAATATATTCTGAATCTGGTCTAAGATTTTTATATCTTTCTCCTTCAGATAATACAAAATCTCGTAAATACTGTAATTGTTCTCCCGACTCCCAGCGAATTGAATCCCACATTTTATAATCAGCCTCTTTTTCCACTGCGCCTTCCCATAAACCCTGGGCACCATAAATATATCCAGCTAAACCTCCAGACAAGACACTACCATACATACCGGAACGGCAGTAAAGATCATCTTCTTTATTATCGGTAGGCGGCTGACCATGCGGCCATCCTAACTCACATCTTGGATAATATGGTTCTCCATTCAATGCAGGTTTCGGCTTATCAGAATTAAATACCTCTGTTAAAAACCAGTAATAATCATGTTCTCTCCAGTTACCAGTTGTATATAGATCCAGCCACTTGTTATGTTCTGGGCCGCCGTAATTTCGATATGTAGATAAATGAGCATTAGTTGATAACATATTAGTGAAAGGTGGTCTTCCGTATTTTTCAATCATCATATTGATAGGTTGATTATATTCAATAGAAGGAATAGAATCACCATCAAAATCAAAATGTATAGGACTTAAAATACAGTTGTTGGCATGATAACGGCTAAATATATATTGTATATACCTCATATAAGATGTAGGCCAGTCATAAAATTTCTTCCATACCTGACTAATATCACGCCGGGCCGCCTCTATAAATGGTATAAAACCTTCTTTATTTAGATACTCTATTTTCTTATCCATATGTTGAAAATATTCCGGGTTTATTTGATTAAAATCAGGCACAACATCTTCATAACCAGGAACTTTTCCGGGGAATTTAAAAGGCCTTCCCCCTTCATTATACATATCCTCAGCACTATCTGTCCCCGCCTGCTGCCATGCAGAACGTATTACGGTTTTTTCTTTATCATCCAGGTGAATATCAACCGGTTTACCATCATTGGCCCAGGCTGGATGTCCTGCTATCATGGCTATACAATTAAACCCCTGACTCTTTCTATATCTAACCATATCTTTAAAACCCATTTCAGGCCCTATAGGTCTTTTTTTGTTATCATCATACCACTTAAAACGATAGGTAGGAGCAGCCCACCAGGTATCACCCAATAAAAAATATGGTGTACCATCAGCATATTCCAGAGTATGATTATCATCAGCAGTCTTTATAAAACCACGCCTGCAGGGATTTTCTTTCTTTTCTGCTTTGCTCCAGTTAACTGCCTCAAATTCTCCTGTTTTACCATTTAGACCTATATCAGACTGATTAGAGCCACTAACCCATGTCCACTTTCCAGGTTTAATGGCAGTAATTCTTATCTTGAAAGAATTTTCTCCATCCCAGAAACCATAAACTCGTTTTTTAAAATCAGGCCCTTCCAGTTCCACCCATAGATCTACCTCTGTATAAGGATTTGTATATGTATTCTCGGCTGTTAACTCTATCTCCAGCGGTTCCCATATATGTATCTGTTTTATTTCATCTGCATTTACCATATATTATCCTCCTCGTTTTCAGTAATTTGTTTTTTAGCAGTTATTCTGAAAGGATTATCTCCAAATTTAAGAATATTATATTAACACATATTCTCCGCTTATGACATTTTTCCTTCTTTTTTTACATTTATTTTGTTTTATTTTATAGAAATCTCAGTATACCTACCTTATTTTGCCATTCTACTTCCTCAAGTATACGTTTATTCTTCTGATTAAAAAAGAACAGAAAATAAAAACCTATCCCCTAATTACTACCAGGAGATAGGTTGATATACTTTATTTAAATATAGACTAAACTTCAAAGAACATGTTAGTTATAAGTTATATAGTAATATTTCCATTTAAATTAAAACATAATTAAGGATGATATAAATAACATATAAAATAAAAAGTGTAAGACCTTCTGCAATTGTAATTTTTTCATTGACTCTCTTTTTTGCAAAAATGCGAAAAGTAATGATAATGATAAGCATCATAGGAATTTGAAGCTTATAAAATGTAGCTGGGACACTAAGGCCCACCGGGGTTACTGCAGCAGCAGCACCAATTACAAAAAGTACATTTAGGATATCAGCACCCACTACATTACCAATAGCCAATTCTCCATGACCTTTTCTGACAGCAGTAATAGCGGTAACAAGTTCCGGCAAACTGGTTCCAAAGGCAACAAGAGTTGCTGCAATAATACTCTGTGGTATACCAACACGGATAGCTGTTATTTCTACAGTAGGAATAAGTATTTTGGATGAACCAATAACTAATATAATCCCTATAATTAATTTTAAAACTTGAATTATTACAGGGCTTTTTTCCTTAACTATAATCCTGGCTGAGGACTGAGATGAATTTAAATCTGTGTTTTTTGACCATTTAATCGAAATATAGATATATATAATTAACAGCACAATAAATAACCAACCAACCCATTGACTAATAATCCCTTTTCTACCAGGAAAAAAAGGAAGGCTGACAATTGCCAGTAAAATACCTGACCAGACCTTTATTTTTCCCTGCCGTCTTACAACAAGTTGATCAACAGGCAGATTACCTATAAGTGCAGCTAGACCAATTATCAAGCTGGTATTAGCAATTATAGAACCGATAGCGTTTCCCAGAGCTAAATCGGGATTACCATTAATTGCAGCCAGTACTGAGACAGTAGCTTCCGGCAGAGTAGTTCCCAGGGAGACAATAGTAGCTCCAATAATAAGTTTGGGAACACCCAGATGTAAAGAAAGGCTGACTGCTTCATCTACAAGAATATCAGCACCTTTACTTAAAAGATAGAGCATAGCAGCTATTACCAGAATTAATAATAATGTTGAATAAGATGTTAAATACCCATGAATAATTGCTTCCATATGCTCATCCCCCTTATATATTATACCTTAAAAACCATTAATTAACTTAAATAGTAAAAAAAGACCTATGGTATTTAATTAAATACCATAGGTCTTGTTCACACAATTAAAATCATGAAAGTAAGCCAGGTTAAAAAACCGGTTGTTGACTTTACTTTAACGAACTACTCCCCTGTGGTTAATAAATCATTTAATAATTAGTAAAATTTATCTAGTAAATTATACTATAAAAACAAGTATTTGTCAAAATAATGCCGCCTGCTAAAATTTTACACTATCACAGCCAGAGCCTATTTACTATGCTGATATGATTATTTAGCAAAATTGTTATCAATATTGTAACAAATTTAATTATCAAGAATAATATAAACTATAATATTAACAAGGAGGTGTAAGTATGGGTAACTATTTAGGTGGTGACCAAGAAGCTTTTGTTCTGTTCTTAATCCTTATTCTTTTAGTTCTTTCTTTTATGGGTTATTGCTAAATATCATATAGATATTAATATTAATTTATTTTATAAATAATTTGTATAATTTGTATATAATATAGTATACCTATACCATTCTAATATAGATGGTTACCATGCTCACTTCTTTTATAGCTGGTATACCATCTTTTTATTTATAATTTAAACGTAAATATACCGCATATAAATAAAAAATAACCAGCCATTCTTACGGCTGATTTCTCTCCTATCCATGTTATATCAGTAATAATAAATGGTGAGGCTAAGAGGATTTGAACCTCTGGCCTACAGATTAGGAATCTGTCGCTCTATCCTGCTGAGCTATAGCCCCACGCACAAATATCATACTATATTATGTGTATATTGTCAAGGTAATTTCACCCTTTACCAATATAGTATATAGTTACTTAAAACCCCTACTATTTTGAAGAGAAGACGATTTATCTGTATACCACTTAATGAAAAAGTAACATTTATCTAAATAACACATATAATATATTAAATCTGTGAGAGGGGGTATTATTGTGGCTGATGTAAAAGCTCAAGGTGGATGGCACCATGGTGGTATCTTAATACTGTTTTTAATCCTTATTCTTATAATACCGTTTTTCTAATTACTAAATATAAGTAAAAATATTATTAAACATAGGTCTTAAAAGGTCTGAAAACAACCACAGAAATTTCTGTGGTTGTATTTTTACTGCTCCCGCTTTAATTGTCTATCAATAATATATTTTAAATTATCTTTAGCTTCAACTTCACTTAATTGCTCCAGATGGTAAAGCGCTTTATCCATAAATTTTCCTGCAATTTTACGGCTTTGGTCAAGCACACCACTTTTAACAATATATTCGGTAATTATCTTAATGTCATTGTCATCCAATTGTTCTTTTTTTAATATTCGGTAGACCTGTTTATGATAAGTTTTATTATTAATCAAACAAATTAGAGGAAGGGTATATATGCCTGCAGCCATATCCTGTCCAACTTTTTTGCCCACTTTAGATTCATTCCCAATAAAATCAAGTAAATCATCCTGTATTTGAAAAGTCATCCCCAGCTCCATTCCAAATTTATATAAATGTTGAAGAGCATTACCCACCATACCACTCTCTGATGCTCCAATATAAGTGCTGAAAGCAAATAATAAAGCTGTTTTTCTACGAATTCTTTTTAAATAATCAACTATAGATATATTGTAATCATATCGTTTCTGGAACTGATCTATCTCACCTTCACAAATTAATTTTACAGTTTTATTCAGCCGGTTTAAATTGTCCCGAGTAAGATATTTAGAAAAAATTATATATGTTTTGGCTAATAGAAAATCACCAACAAAGACAGCTATATTCTTGCCAAACTTTTTTTGTGCACTCTTATTTCCCCGCCTTAACCGGGCATCATCAATTATATCATCATGAACTAAAGTAGCCATATGCAGCATTTCTACAGCTGCAGCTATTTTTATTATTCTGCCATGGTCATAATCACCAAATCTAGCTGACTGTATAAGTAAGATGGGGCGTAATCTCTTTCCACCACCTTTAACTAAATCCTTATTTGCAGTATTAAGTACCTTTCGGTTTGTCTGACAGTATTCTATTATAAAATTATTTAATTCATTTTTTAATGACTCAAATCTATTCATGGGTACCACTTCCTATTATATTTAAAACTTGCTTTTGTTAATTTCAAATTCTGAATCCAGTATTTGAACTTTATCCTTAATGCCACTGGATAAGAATAATTCAAGATCTTTGTTTATAATTATCCCTTCAACACCTTCTGTATTCTCTATTAACTCCATTCCTTCTGTTAATCCTAATATAAAAACACTTGTTGAAAGGGCATCTGCATCAAAAGAATCTAATGTAACAATTGTAACACCAATAACGTCACTTCTGGCAGGATATCCAGAAATGGGGTTTATTATATGATGATATATGTTGCCATTTTCCTTAAAATAACGTTCATAGTTGCCTGAAGTAACAATCGTTTTATTTTTTACTCCAATACTGGCCATTGCACCTGCTTTATTTAAACGGGGGTCCTGTATTCCTACATTCCAATTACTGCCGTCAGGTTTATTACCAACTACTGAAACATTTCCTCCTAAACTAATATATGCACTATCAATATTATATCCCTGGATTATGTTTCGAACCTCATCAGCAGCATAACCTTTAGCAATAGCCCCCAAATCTAATTTCATTCCCGGTTTTAAAATTTTAACTGACTTTTCGTTTTTATCAAGTCTAACCCATTGATAATTTACTAATTTTTTTGTTTTTATAATTTCTTCTTCTGATGGAACACGGGCTTTTTCAGTACCTATGCCCCATAAATCAACCAGCGAGCCAATTGTAGGATCAAATTTTCCATCAGTTAATTCTGCATATTCTAGAGCTTTTTTTATTACTGTAAATGTATCATTATCAACTTTTATAAATTGCTGTGGGTTTTGATTTATTTTATAAATATCACTGGATTTTACAGTTTTACTCATCTCATCTTCAATTTCATTCAGCCTGGCGAAACTCTTATCAACTACCTCTTCAGCATTCTCTCCATAGGCCTTCATCTTAATTAGAGTATTCATAGCAAAAGTTGTCCTGTTTTCCTGTGGTAGTTTAGATAAATCAATATTTTCATCATTCTGCTGCTGGCAAGACGTAAAAATAACTATTATTATAACAAAAAAGATAAGCCAGATTATATTTTTCTTATTTTTAAGTAAATATTTCATATTATCACCTATTTATTAAGTTCAAGTATAAACAATATTAATTTCAATGTCAATTATAGTTTAACCAGTATCTTTTTTTTCATCATATCAAATATATTTTAGCAGGATTTTATGAAGTGTATATATTATTAAAAGAAAAAGCCCCGGTTAAGGGGCCTATTATAACCTTAAACTCTATTTTAAAGATCAAAGTCTGCCTGACCAGCTGTTACTGCCTGATTCAGTGCATTTCTGAATGCTGCATTATAGTCATGGCCACTGTGAGTAGCACCACTTACTATATCAACTTCAAAATCACCATCACCATCATTGGCTGTTTCTTTAGCCAATTCCGGGAAGTCTTTATAATAATTTAAGGCTACTTCATGTGGATAACTATCTGTTTTAGCAGGCATTAACATTGCTGATTTGGAATCATCAAAGTCACTTGTAACATAATCTACTGCAGTAACATTACCTTCCTCAACAGTTACTTCTAACAGAGTATGCCCATGACCAAAATTCCTGGTAAGACCATAAAACTTATTACCGTCATAATTACCACTGGCAATATCTAAAGCCATCTGTACAGCTTCGTTATATTGATTGTAACTACTGGTGGCACCAGAAACTACCTCAATATCTGCAGACTGTTGTTCAACAGCCTTGGCAGGATATTCTAAGTAAGCATCAATACCTTCTTCATAGTCATAGGTAGCCGCTGTTTTTACTGGAGATATCACATTTACTGAAGCAATATTACCTTTAGCAATATTTACTTCAAGAACAACATCTCCATGGTCATTTGGTACAAAACCAATAAATGAACCACTCTGATATTCAGCTGCAAAAGCTGTAAGACTTATAACCAGTATTAAACCTACTGCAATTAATATGCTCCTTTTCATAATAATCACCTCCTTTAAATAATTTTTTATAATATCTGCTGTAAAATTACAGCAAACTTATATTCAGTTAAATGAAAAACTTTGTGTTTAAAAATACAAACCAAAACAAAAAAATAATGAAGAATATATTCACAAATATAAATATATTCTTTTTAATAATTATTCCTATCAGTCGTTATGATATTTCTATTTGTTTATCATCTCCTTTTCGCAATTTTATTATACTATCTGTCTTTACATTCGTCAACCATTTGTGATTATTTTTTTCTTTTCCAACTTTTGTTTTTGCATTTTTTAATAAATATGTTATAATATATATTGTTAAAAAAATAACTTATATAACTGATTATTTTTAAATTTTTATTTTTAAAATTCCTTGTGAAGGAAATAATAAAATTATGAGGAGGTACATTATGGATAATAAAAATGTTGTGGTTCTGGGCGCTGGGTATGGCGGCATTGAAGCTGCAAAAAAATTAAACAAATTACTAAAAAAAGAACCTGATGTTACAATAACAATTATTAATGATAATCCCTATCATACTCTATTAACTGAATTACACGAAGTAGCTGGAAATAGAATTGAGGAAGATGGGGTTAAAGTTGATCTTGGAGAAATTTTTAATTCAACTAAAGTAAATATTGTAGTAGACTATATTACGGATCTGGATTTTAAAAATAAAGTACTTAAATCAGACCAATATGAGTATAATTATGATTACCTAATC
Source organism: Halothermotrichaceae bacterium (assembly GCA_048623215.1). Lineage (GTDB taxonomy): Bacteria > Bacillota > Halanaerobiia > Halanaerobiales > DTU029 > JBMCBT01. The sequence goes on along the minus strand of JBMCBT010000018.1, from coordinate 9,658 downwards.
ATTGGAACAGGTAGTGAACCTACACACTGTGGTGTTGAAGGTGTTGAAGAAAACAGCTTTACACTCTGGTCACTTGATGATGCTAAAGAAATTAATAAACACATTGAAGAGTGTTTCCGTAAAGCACGAGTAACATCTGATTCTAATCTAAGAAGAGAATTATTATCTTTTGCTGTCTGCGGAGGTGGCTTTACAGGTGTTGAAATGCTGGGAGAACTTATAGAATGGTTTGATCAATTGTGTTATGAATATGGTATACCGCGTAGAGATGTGGATTTATATCTGGTTGAAGGGCTGGATAAGATTCTTCCTAATATAGATGATAAACTGGCCAATAAAGCAATGGATTATCTCTATAAAAAGCATGTCAAAGTAAAATTAGGTGAATTTGTTGAAAAGGTTCGCGTAAATGGACTTACTCTTGCAAATGGTGGAAAAATAGATGCCCGTACTATTATCTGGAACTGTGGAGTTCGTGCATCTGACACAGCAGCCCAATTAAACCTTGAATCAGATAAAGCTGGTAGAATTAAAGTAAATAAATATTTACAGACTGAATACCCGGAAGTCTATGCAATTGGTGATAACGCTGCTGCTCAATTTAGTACTGATAATGAAAACATCTTACCCGCACTGGTAGAAGCTGCACTGGCAACTGGAGAAACTGCAGCTGTTAATATTGCAGCCGATATAAAAGATAAAGAAAAAGAAGAAATAGATGCCAAGTTACACGGAATCATGGTTTCTATTGGCGGTAAATTTGCTGTTGCTGATGTCATGGGTATTTCTCTTAAAGGCTGGCCGGCCATGTTTACGAAACATATGGTAAACATGCATTATCTATTTGGTGTAGGCGGCATAAAAAATGGAATTGGTTATATACTTAATTATATTGAAGAACAAAGTTCAGGCAAAGGTCTTGTTGCTCAGGCATTCGGCCACTTTAGTCAAAAAAGTTATTCTTTCTGGCTGGCTTTCTTAAGAATCTTCCTTGGGTATCAATGGTTAGTCTCTGGTCTGGATAAAGTTCACAATGGTTGGTTAACAATTAATGCCGATAAAATACAGGGCGGATTACTCGGCTGGCTATCTGCAGGAGATAAATTGGTATCTGGTGCTTCTACTTCACCGATAGGGCCTAATCCAGTTGGTTGGTATGTAGAATTTATGGAGGCAGTGGTCTTCCCCAATGCATACCTATTTCAGTGCATGATAACCCTGGGAGAACTGGCTCTTGCAGTCTCACTTATCCTGGGTATTTTTGTACCACTTGGTGCCATTGGTTCTACTTTTATGACAGTAAACTTCTTTTTATCCGGTTTCTACCCACAAAATGTGACACTACCCTGGTTCTTAATTTCATCAATAGCCTGTATAGGAGCAGGACGATCATTAAGTGTAGATTATTATCTCCTACCATGGCTCAAAAAAATAGTCTGGGGACGGCGTAAAGGTAAAAACAGAGATTTGAAGAAAGTTGTTAATAGCAAGTAAATAAATCTTAAGCCTCCATTTTACATGGAGGCCTTTTTTATAAAAAAAGTATATTGGTTTTATTATTTCAAAAAACAAATAGATTTATTTACTTTTAGCGAATGACTGTTATTATAAATATTATATTTTAATCATATATTTTTATAGAAAGTATTCATATATAAACTTTCGTAAAAAGGAGAGATCCATTATGATTAAAATAAATACGGTTTTAACTATCATGATTACTATGCGAGTTATCTCCAGTTTTATTGAACTAACAGCTGCTTTTTTAATGTACTACTTTGGCAAAGTAGAAACTGCTATCAGAATCAATGCAGTCCTGGGGTTATGTGGGCCTATTATCCTGATACTGGTAACATTTATAGGTCTGGTTGGTATTAGCAGCCAGATTAATATTAAAAATATATTGTTAATCTCAATTGGTGTAATCTTTATCCTACTCGGAACCCAGTAAACCTGTTTTATAATAAATTTTTATAGTTTTAATCAATTTACTGAAAACTGTCTTTTTTTTTACATGCTTTTTGCTTTTAAATATTACATAATAAATTCTATTATCATCATCATCACCATTATTAAAAGTATAAGCATTATATATTGAAACATAATTAAAACCTGCTTCATTTAAAGAAAGCTTCACTTTTTCAGTGGGATAAGATGTTTCCTGATGAAGTTCTTCATAAATTCTTTCATCATCTTCAAGATATATTTTAAGCCGTACCTGCCACAGTATATTGTCCCTGTCTACAATATCTTCCCAGATACATGAATATCCGTCTCCATTAATCATTGTTGAGCCAGGCTCTATATCCATTATCCGTGAAACAGTATTCATATCAAATATAAATATACCATTATCTTTCAAAGAATTATAAACATTTTTAAAAACTTTTTTAAGTTCTTCTAAATTTAATATATAATTAATACTATCAAAAACACAGTACGCTAGGTCAAATTTTTTACCTGTTGTAAACTCTGTTAAATCAGAACAGATATATTTAACCTTATTTGTTTTCCGGAAGGCAGTTTTCAACATATCAGCAGACCTATCTATACCTGTAACCTGATAACCATCCCTCTCAAAGAGAAGACTCATATTTCCTGTTCCACAGGCTAAATCAAGAACAGATTCCGGTTTTTTCTGATAATAATCCAGAAGTTCCTGTAAATAATCATACCATAAACTATAGGGTACTGCCCCCATTATATCATCATAAATACTGGCAAATGCACTGGTATAAGCCTGTTTTTTCATAGACCATCACCTAAATTTTAAATTACTCAACCATTATCAGCAGAAAAATATATTATAATAATTCAAGTATAAACCTGTTTACTTTATTTTTTCCCTCACCTGTTTCAGATGAAAAAAAACAAAATTGTATCTCATTATTAAGCTGCAGCTTTTTTTTAATTAAATTTTTCTGTTTTTTTCTCTTGCTTCTTTTTATTTTGTCAACTTTAGTTGCTGCTACCAATGTAGGCAGTCCTGTTTCTTTAAGCCAGTTAACCATCATAATATCATCTTTAGTAGGAGAATGCCTGGCATCAACAATTTGAATAATACCGGTTATATGTGGACGGCTATTTAAATAATCTTCTATCAAAACCGCCCACTCATCTTTTACTTTTTTAGGAACCTGTGCAAACCCATATCCAGGTAAATCAACCAGAAAAAACCTATTATCTATATTGAAAAAATTAATACTCTGTGTTCTTCCCGGTTGTGAACTAATTCTGGCTAATTTTTTTCGATTCAAAAGTTTATTAATCATCGAAGACTTGCCGACATTGGAACGGCCTGAAAAAACAAATTCAGGCAGGTTATGCTGTGGATAATCTTCATAACTATAAGCACTTGTAACAAAACGCGGCTCTTTAACTTTCATTATTTTCACCATCTATCATAATCAAATCTATAACCTGATCCATATGTTCAACATAGTGAACATCAAGGTCATTAACAACTTTATTATTAATCTCTTTAAAATTTTTCCTGTTTTTTTCCGGTAGTATTATTTTAAATATACCTGCACGGCGTGCTGCCAATACTTTTGTTTTAATACCACCTACTGGTAAAACCCTGCCCCGGAGAGTTATTTCACCACTCATAGCAAAATCTCCTCTGACAGGTTTACAAATAAGGGCAGATGCTACAGCAGAAGCTATTGTTATTCCTGCTGAAGGCCCATCTTTTGGTACTGCACCCTGGGGTACATGTATATGCAGGTCTTTTTTCTCATGAAAATCATCACTTAAACCCAGTTTTTCAGCTTTAGAGCGTACATAACTTAATGCTGCCTGTGCAGATTCTTTCATTACATCACCGAGTGAACCAGTAAGTATCAATTCTCCCTTTCCAGGAACAACAGCTACCTCAATTTCCAGAATATCACCACCGGACTGAGTATAGGCCATACCGGTCGCTACGCCTATTCTATTCTCTTTTTCTGATTTTTCATTTTTATAACGGGCAACACCCAGATATTTATTCAGGCTCTGTGTAGAAATACGAGCTCTCCTCTCTCTCCCCTCAAGTATTTCCTTTGTTACTTTTCGGGCTACAGCAGCTATTTTCCGCTCCAGGTTTCTGACACCTGCTTCCCGGGTATATTCTTGAATTAGCTTATAAAGAGAATTAGTAGATATATTTATTTTATCTTCAGCAAGACCATGTTCTTTAATAATTCTGGGAATTAAATAATTTTCAGCAATTTTTACTTTTTCCTCATCAGTATAGCCAGGAAGCTCTATTACTTCCATTCTATCCAGCAGAGGTGCTGGAATGGGGTGAGCTACATTGGCTGTAGTTATAAATAAAACCTGTGACAGATCAAAGGGTAATTCCAGGTAATGATCGGTAAATTCATTGTTTTGTTCAGGGTCTAAGACTTCCAGCAGTGCAGAAGCAGGGTCACCTCTAAAATCAGCAGACATTTTATCAACTTCATCCAGTAAGAAAACAGGATTTTGACTTCCAGCTTCCCTCATAGCATTTATTATCCTTCCAGGCCTTGAACCAATATAGGTTCTCCTGTGCCCCCTTATCTCTGCCTCATCTCTAACACCACCAAGGGATATTCTGACAAAATCTCTATCAAGTGCACGGGCTACCGAACGTCCCAGTGAAGTTTTACCAACTCCCGGGGCACCGATTAAACAGAGAATTGGACTTTTCTTAGCAGGAGATAATTTGCGTACAGCCAGATATTCAAGAATCCTTTCTTTTATATCTCCCAGTCCATAATGGTCTTCATCTAATATCTTCTGCGACTGTTCCAATTCCATTTTCTCTTCTTTAAATTCATTCCAGGGTAAATCAAGAATACAGTCCAGATAATTTCGAATAACGGTTGCTTCCGGCGACATATTTGAAGTTTTACTTAATTTATTTATTTCTTCCTCTAACTTATCTTTAACTTTTTCCGGTAACTCAAGTTTTTCTATTTCATCCCGATACCTGGCAATTTCATCATCTTCTTCATCAAGTTCTTTTTTAATAACCTTTAACTGTTCTCTAAGATAATATTCTTTTTGAGTCTTTTCTACCTGTTTTTTTACTTTTTTCTGTATCTGCTGTTCAACTTTAAGAACCTCAATTTCATCCTGAAGCAGATCTAACAAAACTTCCATTCTTTCGTTAATATCTATAGCTTCTAACAATTTCTGCTCATCTTTAAATTTTAATTCTAAATGAGAAGCTATAATATCTGCTAGCCGTCCCGGCTCCTCAATATTATTAACGCTCATCATTGTTTCTGCCGGTAAATGTCTGTTATATTTCACATATTCCTGAAAAACATTAAGTACAGATCTCATCATAGCTTTCATTTCAACATTTATTGTTGATTCAGGTTCATCATGAACCTGAACTATTGTCGCAAAATACTCTTTTTCATTAACAAATTCTATAATCTCTGCACGTCTTTTTCCTTCTACAATTACCTTTATCATACCATTGGGTAGTTTTACTAACTGTTTTACTTCTGTTATTGTCCCAATTGTATATAAATCTTCTTTTACAGGATCTTCAATTGTTTCATCTTTTTGTGTTGTTACTATAATCTCTCTTTCATCAACCATAGCTTTTTCTAAAGCTTCAATTGATTTATCTCTCCCTACCAGAAGTGGTATAACCATATGAGGAAAAACAACTACACCTCTTGATGCCATTAATGGTAGTTCCATTTCGATATTTTCTTCAATATTTTCTAATAAATTAGTATTGTCTGCCATACTTCTTCACCTCAATTAATTAATTCTCCTAAAGAGGTAGGATTCCTGCAAAAACTTTACAGTAAACTGATTAAATTATTCGGAAATTGCTGACTAATATATTCAATTATATGATAATTTATTAATCTAAGTTAAATAACTACTTAAATTAAGAATGACCCCTGTAAAAGAGGCCACTGTTTATTACTGAGATATGGTCATTAATCTATCAGAAGTTATCAGTTTTAGACGGTCTTCCTCTTTGACCGTCATTGATTTATCAATAGCTTCTTCTAAAGTGCTGACAGGAATAATTTCTATATTTCTTATCTTTCCGAATAGATTTTGCCAGTTATCCTTCGGAATCAGCACCCTTTCCGCACCGCCCCTCTTTGCGGCTTCTATTTTTGCATTTACTCCACCTACTGGTTTTATCAGTCCACGAATAGACACTTCACCTGTCATGGCTATTTTGTTGTCAATAGGGGTTTTAGTCAGTGCAGAATAAATAGCAACTGACATTGATACTCCTGCAGAAGGGCCATCAATTGGTAAACCTCCAGGAAAATTAATATGTATATCATAATCATTAGGATTAATAGTCATCATCCTTCTTAGTACAGTTATTGCATTTTCTGCTGATTCCTTGGCCATACTTCTACGTCTGATCGTACGACCTCTTCCTCCCATTTCCTCTTCATCTATCACACCAGTAATTCGGATTTTTCCCCTATTTGATTTAATTGCGGCTGTTTCAATTTCCAGTAAAATACCGGAATTAGGGCCTCTAACAGCCAGACCATTTACAACACCAATCTGTGGAAACTCATGTATCTTTTTATCAGGTCGGGGAGAATAGCGTCCACTATTTAGCACACGCTCAATATCGTCTCTTATAATATTTCGGCGGTTTTCTTTCAGAGCAATTCCCCCTGCAAGCTGAATCATATTCACTACTTCCCGGCCATTAGAAGCATACTGCTGCACAGTATCAAGTGCTTCGTCTGTTATCTCAAAATGTATTTTCCTGACTGCTTTACTGCTTATTATTCTAAGCTGTTCAGGTGTAAGTTCATTAAAATATATTTCCAGGCACCTGGATCTAATTGCCGGAGATATTTCAGAAGGTTGTCTGGTAGTTGCACCTATTAAACGAAAATCTGCAGGTAATCCTTTCTTGAAAATATCATGTATATACTTAGGAATATTACTATCATCCTCACTATAATAAGCACTGTCAAGAAAAACCTTTCTATCTTCCAGAACTTTCAGCAGCTTATTCATCTGCATTGGGTGTAACTCCCCAATTTCATCTATAAATAAAACCCCGCCATGGGCCTTAGTCACAGCACCTGGTTTGGGCTGAGGAATACCTGCCATACCCATCGGTCCTGCTCCCTGATAAATAGGGTCGTGAACTGAACCAATAAGTGGATCAGCTATACTTCGTTCATCAAATCTAGCAGTAGTTGCATCTAATTCAATAAATTTAGATTTATCATTAAATGGTGATAATGGTGTTTTTTTAGCAGTTTCCAAAACCAGTCTGGCAGCAGCTGTTTTACCAATGCCCGGTGGTCCATAGATAATAACATGCTGTGGATTGGGGCCACATAATGCTGCTTTTAATGCCCGCAGTCCACCATCCTGTCCCACAATATCTTTAAAACTGGTAGGCCTTGTTTTTTCGGATAAAGGTCTGGTTAAAGATATACGCCTTAAAGCTCTAAGTTTATTTAATTCTTTTTTGGATTCTTTTATTACTGCTTTTTTTGTCCCCTGCTGTGAACGTAGCATATTCCAGAAATAAAGACCAATTATTACAGAAAAAATAAACTGTACTACAAATACAATCGTTAAAAAAGATTGATCCATATAAAATTTGCCCCTTTCTAGTCAAGTCATAAATTAGTATATCCTGGTATAGCAAATTTTATCCTGGTTCTAAAAAAATATCATGTAATATCGTCCCTGAAATAATTTTATTCTTCCACTTGCCACTCATTCAACATCATGTTTCATTCGTTATGGAAAACAGTCTTTACAGAATAAAAATTATTCTATGCTAGTATATAAACACAGCTAAATTTATATACATATTCAGATATAAAAAAGCTGATGACAGGTTTTCCCGTCAACAGCTTAATTATCTTTTTTGTCTATGTTTAATTTTTATATTTCTATTATCAGGTATAATTTATTTTCCTACCAGATTAATTCTCTCAATACAATTATGCACTTTCTTCTTTGTCATCAATTCTTACCAGGTGTGGTGGTTTATTTTCTTTAATGACATCAGCTGTGATAACACACTTTGTTACATTAGGGTCTGAAGGAAGGTCATACATAATATCCAGTATAGCCTCTTCTACTACTGCTCTTAAACCACGGGCACCAGTATTTCGAGATAATGCTTTTTCAGCAATTTCTTTAAGAGCTTCATCTTCAAAAATTAATTCAACATCATCCATTTCAAAGAATTTTGTATATTGTTTTACAAGTGCGTTTTTTGGTTCAGTTAATATTTTTACAAGGTCTTTATCAATTAGTTCATCCAGTGTAACAATAACGGGCATACGGCCGATAAATTCAGGAATTAAACCATAGTGTAATAAATCTTCAGGTAAAATATGTTTTAGAGTTTCTCCAATGTTTTCTTCTCCCTGACTTTTGATATCAGCACCAAAACCCATAACTTTATTACTGACTCTTGATTTAATAACTTTTTCTAAACCATCAAATGCACCACCTGCTATAAACAATATATTGGTTGTGTCAATTTGAATAAACTCCTGGTGCGGATGTTTTCTGCCTCCCTGTGGAGGAACACTTGCTACTGTACCTTCCAGAATTTTTAACAAAGCCTGCTGTACTCCTTCACCAGAAACATCCCTGGTAATAGAAGGATTTTCAGACTTTCTTGCAATCTTATCTATTTCATCAATATATATAATTCCTCGTTCTGCTTTTTCTATATCATAATCTGCAGCCTGTATTAATTTCAATAAGATATTCTCTACATCTTCACCTACATATCCAGCTTCAGTTAAAGAAGTAGCATCTGTTATAGCAAAAGGTACATTTAATATCCGTGCTAAAGTCTGTGCTAGCAGGGTTTTTCCACATCCTGTAGGTCCAACCATCATGATATTACTTTTCTGAAGTTCAACTTCATCTATTTTCATATCTGAGTTTACACGTTTATAATGATTATAAACAGCTACTGAGAGAGATTTTTTAGCTCTTTCCTGACCAACTACATATTGATCAAGTATCTTTTTAATCTCTCTAGGTTTTGGAATATTCTGTAGGGTAAATTCCATATCATCATTGAGCTCTTCTTCAATTATTTCATTACAGAGCTCTATACATTCATCACATATATATACCCCTGGGCCTGCTACCAGTTTTCTAACCTGATCCTGGGACTTACCGCAAAAAGAACACTTTAATTGGCCCTTTTCATCTCCAAATTTAAACAATAATATCACCTCTTGATAAGGTTATAGTTATTCTACTTCATCAATCTCATTCTTATTAGTCATTACACTATCTATTATACCATATTCAACTGCCTCTTGGGCTGACATAAAATAATCCTGTTCTACATCTTCACGTATTTTTTCTATATCTTGACCTGTATGCTTACTTAACAATTCATTCTGTTTTTCTCTAATTCTTAATAATTCTTTAATATGAATTTCCGCTTCGGTTGCTTTACCCTGAGCACCACCTGAAGGTTGATGAATCATTATTCTTGAATTAGGTAATGCATATCTCTTTCCGTCAGTACCAGCTGCCAGTAGTAGGGCACCTGCACTTGCAGCCTGACCCATACAGATAGTCGAAACATCAGATTTTACATGCTGTATAGTATCATACATAGCCAGAGCAGCAGTCGCAGACCCTCCAGGACTATTTATATACAGATATATATCCTTATCTG
>JBMCBT010000017.1:0-30808 GCA_048623215.1 Halothermotrichaceae bacterium | reverse complement strand
GAGTTAAATACCTAAAATTAGTTCTTTCTATTACAACAACCCGTTTATCCTGTCGTAATTTCCAGGCCAGTTGGCCATAACCAACATCTATAGCATAAACCTTACTGGCTCCATGTTGTAATAAGCAGTCTGTAAAACCTCCTGTTGAGGCTCCAATGTCAATAGCAGCCTTACCGTCGGGATTATTATTAAATACTTTTAAAGCCTTTTCTAATTTCAAACCTCCCCGGCTCACATAAGGGATTTGTTCACCTTTTATTTCAATACTGGCTTCAGTAGAAATTTGTGTGCCTGCTTTATCTATAACTACATCATTTACCTTTATTATTCCTGCCATTATTGCTCTTTTAGCCTGACTTCGGCTGGGGTAAATATCTCTTTCAGTCAGTATTATATCTAGGCGTTTCTTCTCGGCCATACATTTTTACCCTCCACTTTTTTATTTAATAAGTCTAATGCAGCCTGAGTAATCCCTGTCTCATCCAGTTTATAAAGTGAACGTATCTGCTCCTGATTACCATGAGGTATAAATTCATCCGGAAGTCCTACTCTTTTCAAATTGTATTCTTTTATATTATTGTCATTTAACAGTTCTAAAACTGCTGATCCAAATCCACCGGCCATTACCTGTTCTTCAGCAGTTATTACATTATTACATTCTTTTACCTTTTTTATAATTAGTTCTTTATCCAGTGGTTTAATAAACCGTGAATTAATTACACAGGCATCTATACCCTGTTTTTGCAGCAGTTCAGCCGCCTTTAAAGATGAGTAGACTCTGGAACCAACTGCAAGAATAAGAAGATCACGTCCATCTTTTAATATTTCAGCTTTACCTAAAGGTATTATTTTTAATACATCATCCATTTTTTTACCAATAACTTCTCCCCGGGAATACCTTACTGCTGTGGGACTCTGACATTCTATAGCTGTATATAACATATGCTGTAATTCATTTTCATCTTTTGGAGCCATAACCGTCATATTAGGAACGACTCTTAAAAATGACAGATCAAAAACACCTTGATGGGTTTCACCATCACTGCCAACAATCCCACCCCGGTCAACAGCAAAGACTACCGGTAGATTTTGAATGCATGTATCGTGTATCAATTGATCATAAGCACGCTGTAGAAAACTGGAATAAAGAGCAACAACCGGTGTCTTGCCGCCCTTAGCTAGGCCTGTTGCTAATGTGACAGCATGCTGTTCAGCTATACCTACATCAAAAAATCTCTCTGGATATTCATCCCTGAAAATACTTAACCCTGTACCTTCCGGCATAGCAGCAGTAATCCCAATTAGATCTTGATTCTTTTTTCCTATTTTAACCATAGTTTTTCCAAAGATTTGACTGTAAGTTGGATTCTGCCGCTCTTTTTTGCTTTCACCATTATTTATTTTAAAAGGGCTAACACCGTGATATTTACTCGGCTGGTTTTCAGCAGGCCGATAACCTTTACCTTTTCTGGTATTTACATGTATAAGTACCGGGCCTTCGATACGGTCAGCATTTTTAAAATTACTAACCAATTCGCTTATATTGTGACCATCAAGCGGCCCTATATAAGTAAAACCAATTTCTTCGAACAAAATACCAGATAATAAAATATATTTAAATCCATCTTTTATTCTTTCAACAGCATTTGAAGCTGCATTTCCTATACGTGGAATACGGTTTATAATAAATTCAATATCCTCTTTTAATTTATGTACCCTGGGGTCAATTCTTATATTTGATAAATAATGAGATAATGCACCTACATTTGGTGAAATTGACATATTATTATCATTTAATATAACGCTCATATTAGTTCCCAGGTGTCCCGCATGATTTAATGCTTCAAAAGCCATACCAGCAGTCAATGCACCATCACCAATTATTGAATAAACCCGGTCATTTCTGTTTTTTAAATCACGTGCTAATGCTAACCCCAGTGCAGAACTAATTGATGTAGAGCTATGTCCGGTTTCAATAATATCATGGATGCTTTCACTACTTTTTGGATAACCACTTAATCCCTTATATTGTCTAATTGTATGAAATTTATCTTTTCTACCAGTCAGTATTTTATGTGTATAACACTGATGACCTACATCCCAAATAATTTTATCCTTGGGACTATTCAAATGGTAATGAAGAGCCAGAGTTAATTCCACAACCCCTAAATTAGAAGCTAAATGACCACCCGTATCAGCCACTGTGGAAATAATAAATTTTCTTATCTCATTTGATAGTTTATTTAATTCATCCATTGACATACTTTTTAAATCACCTGGTGAATCTACTTTATCTAAATAATTATACATTTATTTTTCACCTCTTAATTTTGACACAATTGTTACCCAGACTAATTCAAACCCTGCTAATATTTTTCCCGCGAAAAAAACAATTTCATCTGCATTTTTAATGCCAAATGTTTTAAAAAATGCTTTACCTCCAACAGTTAATGCTGCAGCGAATCCAATTATTACAAGATTTACAACTGTTCTTGATACACCCCATAAATTAACAATTCTTATCATAATAATAACACCAATTGCACCACTAACCGTTCCACATATATCTCCAATAATGTCACACATAAGACTTGCAACACGATCAGCATATTTAACCATATAAAGTCCCTGCTTAGCACCAAATATTTTTTTTGCGGCACGGGCATTAAATGTTTTCTCATCGGCAGCAGTAGCTGCAACCCCTACCATATCAGCAATAACCCCCGTAAATATTATTAATATTAAAATTATAATTGCTGGTATTATAGATACATATTCCAGTTGAGCCTGTGAACTTATTGTAACCAGGACCGCCATAAAAAATGTAAATATACCTGCCAATATACTATTTTTTAAATTTTCCATTATAATTATTACCACCTGATTTATAATAATAAAGATGGTAGTATAGTAGATTAACGCTGCGGCTTAGGTCCAGTTGGTTTTCCCCCGGAATTACCGACTGTCGCCAGTCTGGAGGTTTCCCTTTAAAATTCCGGCTACCAGATTACTCTAGACAGGACTGGATTACCACTTAGACCACACTTTAATCTCTACTATACCTGGGAATTTCCCAACAGTCTAGAAGATTTCCTTAACAATACTTCCTATTTCCTAGCTTCTTTTGCAATTCTGGTTTCCAGAAGAAGGAGGTATAACATTCGGATCCTTAATGTATACATTACTTCTGTCTCCAGAATCACTCAAAGCAGGCTACACTATATCCATCTTGCAACAGATATAGGTTCACCTGAATCTCCGTTGCCATAAGAGAAACAGGCCTCCACGGGAAAGGGGTCAACGCCCACATGCCGTTGTGGATCGCCCCAAACCCTTAACTCCCAGCATCAGCCCCCGACTGGGCGTCAGCAGCCAACACCAGGAACTTCATCGATATGCCCGTAACGGATTTTTAGGCCCGTCTTCAGAAATAGGGTATTGACTAGAATACTGTACCATCTTTTATCCTTGATTATAACATATATAAGGCAGATTAATCAATTACAGGCTTTTGATTTACCAGGAAAATTTAATCCTAAATGCTTTCTTAATAATTAATTAAAAAATAATAGTTATTATAAAATCTTACTGAATATTAACTATCATAAAAATAAAGCTAGGACTGTCTGATAACAATATAATCCATTAATGACTGCAGCTTTTTTGCTTTCTTTCCAAAAATCGTTAAAGATTTTTTAGCTCTGGAGGCAGTACTTTTAGCCTCTTTTCTGGCTTCTTCTAGTCCCAGTAATATAGGATAGGTGGATTTGTTTAATTCCTGGTCACTACCAACTCTTTTGCCCAGTTTTTCTTCATTACCGACCACATCCAGAATATCATCAACAATTTGAAAAGTTAAACCAAGGTACTTTGAAAAATCTGATAATGCCTGTCTTTCCTCACTGTCTGGATTTCCGCAGTGAGCACCTGCCAGTATCGAACTTTTGAATAAAGCACCAGTTTTCCCTTTATGTATCTGTCTTAATTGATCCAGGTTAACCTTTTTGTTCTCAGCCTCAATGTCCAGCACCTGGCCGCCAACCATACCATTATGGCCGGCACCATCACTGATAATTCTAATAATTTCTATAATATTTTCAGGAGCCAGTGAAAGCTGACTTAACAGGTTAAAAGCATAAGTTAATAAACCATCACCGGCTAAGATTGCCACTGCTGTTCCATATATATTGTGGTTGGTTTTTTTGCCCCGCCGAAAATCATCATTATCCATACTGGGCAAATCATCATGTATCAATGAATAGGTATGAATTAATTCCATAGCTGCACCTACTCTTAAAGCTGCTTCTCTGCTTCCGCCAATCATTTCCGCTGTCATAATCGTAAGAATAGGTCTTATTCTTTTTCCTCCTGAAAACAATGTATATTTCATTGAAGATAATAAAGTTTCAGAAAGTATTTCTTCCTGTAAATTCATTACTTTTTTTAATTCGTCATTAACTTCTACAGCATATTCTTTCAAAATTTTCTTAAAATCTTTCAAGTAATATCCTCCTCATCAAAAAGAGCTCTATCAATATCTTCTTTATCTTTTAATACAATTTCTATTTTTTCTTCTGCACTATTTAATTCCGTATTACAAAATTTCAATAATTCCATACCTTCTGTAAACTTATCCAGGGATTCTTCTAAAGATAATCCTCCTGACTCCAGATTTTCTACTATATCTGCCAGTTTTTCCATGGCCTCTTCAAATTTTAAATCTTCATCAGACATTATTTTCACCTTTCTTTCCGTTTCTTACTTTTTACAGAACTAACTATAGTTCCATCCTGTAGATGAGTTATAATATTATCACCAATATTTACCTTATCCAACTTATCTATAATATTATTATCTTTTACTGTCAGTGAATAACCTCTAGTTAATGTTTTTAATGGACTTAAACTTTCAAGTTTACTACTTAATACCAAACATTTTTCTTTCTTCTTATTCATAATTTCTTTAATCTGCCAATTTAATTCTTTATTATATTCGTCAAGTTTTTGCATGGGAACAGCCAGCATTTCTTCTGGACTGTTTAAAATTCTTTTACTGGCTAGAGCATTAATTTGTTCCCGACTCTTTTCTATTTTATTAAACATACTATTAACTAAACGTGTTGTATAATTTTGAAGATGTTTTTCCAGTTCAAGTCTGGAAGAAATAGCCAGTTCAGCTGCAGCAGATGGAGTAGGAGCTCTGAGGTCAGCAGCAAAATCTGCTATAGTAAAATCAGTTTCATGGCCAACTCCGCTAATTATCGGCAGCCTTGAATTATTTATTGCCCGTGCTACCACTTCTTCATTAAAGGGCCAGAGGTCTTCTATTGAGCCTCCACCTCTGCTGATAATAATTAAATCTATGTCTTTACTTTTATTTAAATAATCTATACCATTTATTATTTGTGATGCAGCCTGTTCTCCCTGTACCAGTGAAGGATAAATTAATACTGACACATTTTCAAAACGTCTTTTTACTACTGAAAGAATATCTCTAATGGCGGCACCGGTTGGAGAAGTAACGATACCAATTTTTTTTGGTAAAACCGGTATTGGTTTCTTTTTTTCAAATAGCCCTTCTTTCTCCAGTTTTGATTTTAACTGTTCATAGGCTAAATATAAAGAACCCTTACCAGCCGGCTCCAATTTATCAATATAAAATTGATAATTTCCTCTTGGTTTATATAAACTGATATAACCATGGGCATTTACTTTCAGACCATCTTCAGGGTCAAACTTTAAATAACTGTTATTACTTTTAAACATCAAAGAATTTATACAGCTTTTTTCATCCTTTAGAGTAAAATACATATGGCCAGAGTTATGATGATGAAAATTTGATATTTCACCAGTTACCCAGAGATTCTGTAATGTTTTATCAGAAGTCAATAAATTTTTTATGTATTCATTTATTTCTGAAACTGTAAAATTATTTTTATTCATCAGTTTAAACACCATGTTTTTTGCAAGATTTAACTGTATTTTGTAGTAACATTGCAATAGTCATCGGCCCAACTCCACCAGGAACTGGTGTAATATATGAAGCTTTTTTCTTAACTGCCTCAAAGTCAACATCTCCTACTAACTTACCATTTACTCTATTAATGCCAACATCAATTACAACTGCATCTTTTTTAACCATGTCACCTTTTATAATCTCAGGCACACCAGCAGCTGCTATCAAGATATCAGCCTGAAGAGTTTCCTGTTTAAGGTCAGCAGTATGTGAATGGCAGATAGTTATGGTTGCATTTTTATCCAGAAGCAGATGAGCTATTGGTTTCCCAACAATATTACTTCTACCAACTATTACAACTTTTTTACCATCTATCTCAATTTCTTCTCGTTCCAATAATTCTATAATACCTAATGGTGTACAGGCCTCAAATCTCAATTTGTCTTTTTGACCACTAAAAAGCCTACCGGTATTCACAGGATGGAATCCATCAACATCTTTTGATGGTTCAATAGACTCTATGATAAACCTTTCATCAATATGATCCGGTAAGGGCAGTTGTACTAAAATACCATCTATTCTATCATCAAGATTTAATTCATCAATTTTTTTAAGTAATTCCTCCTGGCTGGTATCTCCTTTTAATCTAATTATTTCTGATAAAATACCTACTTCCTTAGCTGCTCTTTCTTTGAATTTTACATAGGTCTCAGATGCTGGATCATCTCCTACCAATATAACCGCTAGACCAGGTTCTCTTCCCTTCTTTTTTAAAATTTCAACCTCTTCTTTCAATTCTTTTCTAATCATTCCGGCTGTTTTTTTACCATCTATTATACTCGCCATCTTTTTAACCTCCTGTATTAAAATATGTAATTACTCTCCTAATTTAGCAAACTTTACACTACTCTGTAGCTCTCCAACAACTATTATACCACCCCAGGATTTAGTTGCAAGCCCTTAACCCTCTTCATCTAATTTACTGTAGTATTCTTATAAAAAATAATTACAATACAGTAAAAACCACTAACTATATATAAATACTCACTTAAGTCAGTTTATCTCCCAAAATAATTTGTTTTGATTTACTATAATTTACTAAAACAATTGTTATCCGATTTAGCTCCTTCAATTATATATAATTATCCTCTTTTTAAGTATTCGTGAAAATGTATAAAAAATCCTGCACAAAAATGTAGTTTTAAGTATATTTATCTGTATTTTAACATGGTGGGCTGGGTTTATCTTCAGGAATCAAACTAATCAAACCTTCCTGATTTAATATCTGTGTTACTTCTGCCATACTGGTTCTCTTTTCTTCCGGTAATTCGTTGACAAAATTATTAATTTCTTCAGTAGAAACATTGTTCACATATTTTATTCCACCATATTTTAAAGTTCGCACACGCTGTTTATAATATTTTGATACATCGGACATATATCTATAACCCCCTTCCTGAAATTTATATATATTATATCCATAATTTATTTTTTTTATTTAATAAATTATAAACTTAATCTGCAAAACTATAAATTGACTATTGACATTTATTATATTAAGTATTATACTAATAAAGTACTGAGAAACAGACGGACTGTAGTATTAACAAACAGCTGTTATAATGCTATAGTAATGGCAAATAGCTGTTATATATCAAAAAAACCTTATGTAATATTAAAAACGTGCTGAAGTGGCGGAACTGGCAGACGCGCATGGTTCAGGGTCATGTGCCTATCCGGCGTGCGAGTTCGAATCTCGCCTTCAGCACCATTTTTATATAATAAAAAACCGCCTTTCGGCGGTTTTTTATTATATTTTTCTACGCTATCTCTTCGTCAGACATATTTTCAAGACAGTCCTGACAGATAATTTTACCTTTATATTCAAACGTATTATCAGCATTTCCACAAAAAATACATGCCGGTTGGTATTTTTTAAGTACTATTGATCCATTATTAGCTACATATATCTCCATTGGATCTTTCTTATCAATATTCATTGTATTTCGTAATTCTTTAGGTAATACAATTCTACCCAGATCATCTATTTTCCTAACAATCCCTGTCGCCTTCACTAAAATACCTCCTTTCTTATAAGTGTTAATATATACATGTCATACAAATAACATATATACATAAGAAAAAGCCCTTTTGAGGGCTTTTAACTATCATTGTAAATGCAATCTGGCAGTCATCACCAAAAATTGGCCTTAGACCCAAAACTTTGCGCCGCTATCTTTCGATAGGTTTGCCCTCGTTTTATTTATATTATTATATTTTTATACCTTATGCTGTTTCCTTTTCATCAGACATTTTTTCCAGACATTCTTTACAAATTACCTTTCCTTTATATTCAAATACTTCATCTGCATTACCACAAAAAATACATGCTGGTTGATATTTCTTCAAAATAACAGTATCCTTATCCACATATATTTCCATTGGATCCTTTTTATCAATATTCATTGTATTACGTAATTCTTTAGGAAGTACAATTCTACCTAAGTTGTCAATTTTCCGCACTATTCCTGTTGCTTTCATATGTAATCCCTCCTTTTAACATATATTATAGCAAAATTTGGTTTACCTGTCAATTAATTTTGTTAACTTTTGACGTTTTTTATTCTATTTTCTAGAGATTAGCAGAAATTATTTTCTTTTGTATATATTATATATTGCGGTTTATTTTTTGTCAAACTTTTATTTTTTTTGACATTAATTTAGCTTTTAGTAAAAATAGACTTTGCCAGTTTACTGCAAATATAATTTGGTATGTTGATATAAAAAAACTGATTCTCAAAGGAATCAGTTAAATATTTTATTCGATTTTAGCTAAAATTCCATTTATAAAACTGGCTGATTTTGCATCAGCAAATTCTTTAGCAAGTTCTACTGCTTCATTAATGGCAACTCCTGTAGGTATTTCATACTTTATTTCACAGATAGCAATGCGTAGTATGTTTCTGTCAACATAGGGCATTCTCTGTATACTCCACTTTATAGCTTTTTCATCTATAATTTGATTATACTCTTCTAGTTTATCAAGAACTCTATAAATTAGTGTTTCAAAGTAATATTTTCTATCTTCAAGATCTTCATTCTTTTTTAGTGTTCTAATCTTAGTCTGTGCAGTTGTTTTATTTAACTCAGAATTAATATCCAGACTGTACAACAACTGTAATGCCCATATTCTCTGCTGATGTCTTGTAGGTTTTTTCATTACAATCTCCTTTTTATTTGTATTGCTGTGGTAATAATCTATCTAACAATTCTTTGAAATCTCCGGCTAAATCCCAGCGAGAACCAATATAATAACCAAGTAGAGTACAGGCAAATATCAATAACGTTTTAAAAAAACCAACATATAAGATTAATATACCAAACAAAAAGCCAATTAATGCACCAACAATTTTACCTTTATGTATGTTAAATATATGAAAAAATTCTTTCCAGATATTATCTTCCATGTTTATCACCTACTCCACTACCTTTTCCTTACCTTCACTAACATCATCAACCAGTACTTTTACCCTGCTAACAGTAACTCCAGTGGTATCTTCTATATATGATTTAACAATCAATTGTAAATTTTCGGTTATCTGTGGTATAGGTGACTGAGGAATTACTTTAGCTTTCAAGAAAATAGATAAACCATTATCATCTGCACTCATCTTATTTTTTATTTCAATAATACCTTCCTGCTGTAATGCCACTGTATTAACGAGACTATCCAGAGCATCTATGGTTATATCTACATCCCCCAGTTCTGATTTTTTTATAATTGTAGTTCTCTTCTCATTAACAAAAAAAGGCTGGAGAATCCAGGCTGATGCCGCAAATAATATTAAAAATAAAACTCCTAATTCCCATTTTCCATAAAATGCACCAATAAATTCTGGCAAAAAGTTTTGATCTACTGATAATATAGCAAATGAATATATAGACAATACTAGAGAAGCAAAAACAAACAAAACTGCAATAATAAATATTATAAACCTATATAATAGATTCATATTATCACTCCTTTTTAAAAAGGGCCAAAAATTTACTTGACCCTATTCCTCCTCTTCTTCTTCTTCTTTTTCCTCACTCTCATTTGCAAAATGAACATCCTGAACATGTATGTTTATTTCAACTGCATCCAGACCAGTCATACTTTCAATTGCCTGTTTTACATTTTCCTGTATTCTTTCAGCAACATCAGGAATTGCAGAACCATAATCAACAATGATTGAAAGATCCACTACACACTCTTCTTCCCCAGACTCTACTTTTACTCCTTTTTTATGCCCTAACATTTCCGCAATACCACTGCCGACTCCACCGCTCATACCAGCGACACCTTCAATTTCACTGGCAGCCAGGCTAGCAATAATGGCAACTACTTCATTAGCTATTTTAATTGAACCAAGATTTTCTTTATCAACCATTTAATCTCACCCCTTTAATTTTCTGAATTAAGCCGTCTATTAATAAAATTAGTATGATATTCTCCTTTTCTAAAATACGCATTATTAAATATCTTTAGATGAAATGGAATAGTTGTTTTTACTCCATCAATAACAAATTCTTCCAGCGTACGCTCCATTCTAAGTAAGGCTTTTTCCCGGTCTTCTTCCCAGACAATCAGTTTAGCAACCATTGAATCATAATGTGGTGGTATAAAATAGCCAGGATATACCCCACTATCTATTCTTACTCCAGGACCACCGGGTACAATATATGTATTAAGATTTCCAGGGGAAGGCATAAAATTCTTATCTGGATCCTCAGCATTGATTCTACACTCTATAGCTGCCCCATTAATTTCAATATCCTCCTGTTTAATCTCCAGTTTATGACCAGCTGCTACTTTTATTTGTTCTTTTATTAAATCAATTCCAGTAACATATTCTGTAACTGGATGTTCAACCTGAATCCTTGTATTCATTTCTATAAAATAAAATTTATCATCTTTATCTAGTAAAAATTCGACTGTACCTGCATTGGCATAATCTACTGCTTTAGCAGCTTTTACTGCAGCTTCACCCATTTTTTCCCGTAGTTCTTCTGTTAACGCCGGTGAGGGGGACTCCTCAATTATTTTTTGATGACGCCTCTGAATAGAACAGTCTCTCTCCCCCAGATGCACGACATTGCCATGCTCATCAGCAAGTATTTGAAATTCAATATGCCTTGGCTCTTCAACAAATTTTTCTAAATATACCTCAGCATTACCAAATGCAGCTTTTGCCTCTGTTCTTGCAGTTTGTATAGATTTTTCAAGTTCTTTTGAATTCTGGGCAATTCTCATACCCTTACCACCACCGCCGGCGGAGGCTTTTATAATAACAGGATAACCAATATCTTCAGCCATCTTTAATGTTTTATCAAGATTATCTATATTATTTTCTGTGCCAGGTACAACTGGAATACCTGCTTTAACCATAGTTTCTCTTGCTTTAGCCTTAGCACCCATTAATGATATCATTTCCGAACTGGGACCAATAAATTTTATGCCACTGCTTTCACAAACCTCAGCAAAATGTGCATTTTCTGAAAGAAACCCATAGCCGGGATGTATGGCATCAGCTCCAGATACTTCGGCTACACTCATAATGCTAGGTATATTAAGATAACTCTGGTTGGAGCTAACAGGCCCTATACAATATGCTTCATCAGCAATCATTTTATGTAAAGCATTTTTATCAGCTTCTGAGTAAACTGCAACAGAAGGAATTGATAATTCTTTTAATGCTCTGATTATACGAACAGCAATTTCTCCACGATTTGCTACTAATACTTTTTTAAACATTATTTAAATTCACCCCTTAAAGTGGTTCAATAACAAAAAGGGGTTCACCATATTCTACCGGTTCTCCATCCTGAATTAAAATATCTACAATTTTACCCCTAGTTTCCACTTCTATTTCATTCATTAATTTCATTGCTTCTATAATACATAATGTCTCACCTGGATTTACAATATCACCTTTTTCTACAAAAGAATCTGCATCTGGAGAAGGTGACCTATAAAAAGTACCTACCATTGGAGCAACAATCTCTTCATAGTTGGAATCTTCTTCCTTATCATGATCTTCACCTGTAACCTGTTTGTTGCTCTGCTGTGGAGCCTGTATATGCCTTGTTGCCTCTACTGGAACAAATTCTGATTTATCTACTCCACGCTTGATTTTTATCCTAAAATCGTCTTCCTCTAAATCCAGTTCAGTAACATCGGTATCAGTTACTATATCTATCAATGATTTTATTTCATCTAAATTCATTTATCTTCCTCCTTTAATATCTAACTATATTTTACCACTTGTTAATATATTTTATCCAATTCTAAGATTAATTGCAAGTGATATTATCCTTATAATATATATTTCTCTATAAAATAAAAAAATCCTCCCTTTAATGAAATATAGGCTTTTTTTACTCTGTGTAAACACGTGAAGAACTTTACCCCATATCATCTTTTACTAACAGCATGTGATATAAAAACTGAATCTACACAACATATGTCAAAAAAACTGTTGACTTTATCAGTCAACAGTTTAATTTAATTAATTATTTATTTTCTTTTCTATAATGGTCATATCATTAAAACTAAAACCTGATGTTTTATGAATTATATCACCTATTTTTGCTGCATCTTCTTTATTAAGACCACTTGCCTGTATTATTATATCAACAGTTCCATCATGGATATATGCAAGTGCATCTTTATAGTCTCTGGCCCTTATCAAGCTTTCTATTTCCATTTCTTTTTCCATTTTGTCTGTCAATTCCAACATCTTATTTTGTGCCTCTTTCTTGGCGGCTTTATCAGTATTAGGATTATTTATCATTTCTCTAAATATATTTATTTGTTCACTTCGAGCTTTATCTCTCTCCAGCCGGTATTCTATAAAAAAGTTTTTGTCGGTTTCCTTCTCTGTTTCATCTGCCTTAGTAAAATTTATATCTTCTGGAGAACTTTCTAAAACCTGTGTCTCATTACCACCTTTAACTATTTCAACACTATCAGTTGCTGCACTTTCTAAAGAACCATATTCACTTCCTTGATATACAATTATTGATGTAACCATACCCACCCAGATCATTAAAATCATTAACCAGACTACTTTTCTTCTAATAATCATTTCACTTTAACCCCTTTCATAAGGTAAAACATTTATTTTAAAAACAGGTAAATCCAACAAATTACTGACCGATGTTATTATTTGATATTTTATTTTACTAATTTCTGCTCCTTCTGCCACTATCATGACTCCTTTTATTTCTGGACCATTTTTATTTTTGACTACAGGTGATTCATTACCACTAGCATCTTTTATAATAACCATATCAGTTTCATCAGTATTTTCATCAATTGTTCTTTTACCTCCATTTGTGTCAGTTTCATTAGTCACTTTATTTGTCTCATTTGTATTATATTCATATTCATAGCCTACCTGATTACTGGTAAATATTTTGACTTTGACTTTACCAACTCCTTTCATCACCGATAAAATACCTTCAAGTTCTTTAGCCACTTTATTTTCATAGCTTATTTCATTCTTTTCTACAGTTGTGACATTTTTTGTGGTACTTACCTTAGAGTCTGAGTTCATATTGTCTGTTACAAAAACATTTCCAAAAAGCAAAAGTAATGTGCCGACCATTCCCAGAATCACTATATTTCTCATTAATTTACTGTTTTTTGCATCTTTATTGTTTTCACTACTATTTAATAAATTTTTTATTTTATCAATAATATCCATTATAAATCCTCCCTGTCAATCATTTTTATGTTTATATTATCTAGTGGTATCTGAAATATCTGACTCAATTTTGTTTTTAACTCTGGAAATCTCTGACTACTGCTTTTGTTTTTGCCTGTTTCTTCTATCCTCTCATCAATCTTTATTGGATTTACTTTTACTTCATTTACATCTTTATCTAAAAATTCAATATTAATATGTTCTAATCTATAATTATCATCTAGTACTAAATTTATTTTTTTCTGATAGTTTTGATATTGAAGATTAAGAACTTCTTTAATTCTTGTTTTGATTCTATCTGAATAATAATCTGTCATTAATGATTGGTTTGATTTTTCTATCTGCTGACCTTTTTCCTGAATTTCCTCCCAGTTTTCTTTTATTAGTCTATCAGATAAAAGATAGCGTGTATCAATAAAACCTCTACCAAAGATTGCTGTCAGAGGAGAGATTAAAATAGAAATAATAAATAAGCCAAGCACCACTCTGACATATTTCCGCATATTGCTTTCCGGCAAAAACATTTCCAGCAAAGTTGTAAATAATATTATAAATACTAAATTTCTTACCCACTGAATTACGGCTTCCATATTTTCACCTCATCATTACTGTTAAATTAGCTGTTCCTACAATAACTGTTAAGATTATAAAAAACATCAGTGATACTGCACTTACAACCAGAAAAACCATTACCAGACTATTGCCAACATCATTAAGAATTTTTACTAAACGTTCATCTGCTATTGGCTGTACCAGTGCCCCGGCCAGTCTATATATTATAATTAATGCCACTAACTTAATAATTGGAAATGCTATAATAAAAATAATACCCAGTACTGCAAAAATATTTACAGCATTTTTTATTATCAGTGAACAGCTAACAATCAGATCCACAGCATCTGAAAAAATCCCTCCGACAACCGGTACAAAAGTACCGGTTAAATACTTTGCAGTTCTCAATGTTAAACCATCGGCAAGAGCAGCAGCACCACCCTGAAGTAAAAGGCCTCCTATCAATAATATTAGAATTAGTCCCAGCAAACCCATACTTGCTTCTTTAAATAAACCGGCCAGCTTTGTTAGTGAAAATTCATCGTTAATTCTGGTGACAATACTTAATACTGTTGATATAAATATCATAGGTAAGACAATAAATTCAATTGTATTACTTAATACTGATATAATTAAAAAAGTAAATGGATGAAATATTGCTGCAGAAGTTAACCCACCTATGCTGACCAATAAACTTAAGAGAACTGGTAGTAAAGCATGCATAAAAGAAACCATATTATCAATTGCCGAAACACCAATATTAATAGCAAGCCTGAAGGCCTGAAGAATTAATACTGCTAATACTAAAAACACTATTGTATTTGCTACCTTACTAATGCTTTTACTGGAAAATGATTTATGAAATATACTGAGCACTGCACTAATAACTGCCAGCAAAATAATTTGACCTAATATACTAATATTTGCTGCAACTTCTTTGCCTAAATACTGGATAACTGACTTAATAATCTGACTCCAGTTTAATTCTAATTCTCCATTGACAAATTTAATTAAAATCTGTTTTATATCTATATCCGGCAGGTATTTTTCTGTATTGTTATTAAGTTTTTCAATTTCAGCCTGGATATCATTCAAATTTAATTTTTCCAGTTGATCTGCAATAATACCTTCCTTACTTAATCCCATATCTGGTTCAGAATTTTCTTCAGCGGCTGTTGGGAATGTTGATAACACTATAACAATAATAATAACTAAAACATTCTTTTTGATTATAATTACCCCCAGTACAGCTGTAATTGTGATGTGATAAAGTTGATATTATATGATAATATCCCTATCAGCTATCTCTTCATAACCTACTATGGAATCAGCTGTAATATAGTATCAATTAAAGACAACATAATTGGTACTGCCACAACCATAATTAATATTTTTGCTGTCATCTCTATCTTGCTGGCCAGAGCACTTTCTCCAATGTCTCTGGTTATCTCAGCTCCAAATTGGCCTATATAGGCAATCCCAATGATTTTTATAATAGTATTAAAATACATCAGGTCAATATCAGCTTTTCGTGCCAGCTGATTTAATAAATCAATAACAACCCCTACCTGATTTATTACCATTATTAAAACTACTATTCCAGTAATAAGGCTTAACAGGAATGCAAGTTCAGGTTTTTCCTGTTTAATCACAATAATTAAAACTGCAGAAATTACTGTTATACCAACAATTTTCAGGATAATCATCTATACCACCTAAAACTTAAAAACAGTACGTACATTATTAAATAAATCTCCTATTAATTGAATTACTACCATTAAAACAATAATAACTCCAACTAATGTCAGCATCTGTGCCTGTTCTTCTTTACCGGCCTGTTTTAAAACCATATTAATAATTGAAATAAATATACCAATACCCGCTATTTTAAAAATTAAATTTATATCCATTTAAAACCCTCCTAATAAAATAGAATAATGACCAGTAGACTCAATAATACACCAGCATATCTTACTAGCTTAACTCGTGTACTTGCTCTTTTTTGAGCCTGGTCTTCCTGCTGCTCCAACCTTTTGGCTGTCAATTTATTTATTTTTCTCTGCTCAGCTAAAGAAGATTTGCCAATCTGATTACCCCAGTTTTTAAGTATTTTTATATCTTCATCATCCAGAGTAGCATAACACGAATAATTATTGATTTTTTTTGTCCAGATATCGGCAAAAGTCTTTCCTCTTGATTTTTTCAGGGAACCGGCTGCCTGCAGCAGTAATTCTCCCAGATTACTATTGATTACAGCTGCTGCTTTCTCCAGTGCTTCAGGTAGTAGTGTCTGTCCATAACTTATTTCAGTATTAAATATATTTATAGCTGTCTGTAATTCTTTTAAATCTCTAACTCTATTTAAATATGATGTACCTATTATCCACCCGATTGAGCTACCGGAAATTAAGATTAAGAGAGCTCCTGTAAGCTTGATGATCATTCTTATAAACCTCCTTACCACAATTGTCCAGTATCTTTTCAATAGTACCTATTCCTTTTCTCCTGCTGAGTATAATATATCTTTCAAAAAAGTTATTCTTGATGAGACTGTATACAGCTTTATGCTCCATGGATTTTATATTTTTCCCATGAATTGTTGTTATCATGCTTACCCCTGCATTTGTAGCTTCCTTTAATGCACTAACATCTTCTTTTTTTCCTATTTCATCTACTGCAATAACTTCTGGAGACATTGTTCTTATTAACATCATCATACCTACAGCCTTTGGGCAGTTATCCAACAGGTCTGTCCTATTTCCTATTTTATTCTGTGGGACTCCATTATATGCCCCGGCTATCTCCGACCTTTCATCTACAAGTCCTACTTTTTTTCCCTTCAGGTCAATAGAAGGCATCCCGGTGCTGATAATCCTGATTAGATCCCTCAATAAAGTTGTTTTTCCACAAAGAGGGGGTGATATTATTAATGTATTGTATATTTTTTGCTGTTTACGGCAGTACATGTATCTGATTACCTTTTCTCCAACTCCAATTTTTTCAGAGACTATCCTGTAGTTAAGACTATTTATATTTTTTAAAGTCTTTAACCTATTATTTTCTATAACAACCTGTCCTGTAAATCCAACTCTATGACCTCCCGGAATTGTTATAAATCCTTCAGCTAATTGTCTTTCTACTGCATAAATTGAATTCTGGGTTAATATCATAAATGATTTTTCAATATCATTTTTGGAAATTCTTTTATCAATAAAATAATTACGTTTATCTGTTATTATCTGCAGCGGCTGATTGACCCTCATTCTTATTTCAACTATTTTATTATTTACAAAATCATCCAGGTTGCTTATCACCCCGGCTATTTTTGCAGGAAAATAATCCAGTAGTGTTTTCTTCATAACTTACCTCCTGTTGGTATTAGCGTTACGTCAGATTTTACCCCTTTATTCAGGGATTATAAAATTTATCTATCGTCATAATCCGCCAGTGATAATTTCTCACTTTTCCGGGTTGTCCACTTATATATAATTAATATTTATTAAAAATAAAATTATGCATTATTAGAAAAGAATAATTTATTATTATCATCGAAAATATATAAATGGAGGTGTATCTTTCTTTATGGAGAATAAGGCCAGGACAACAAACTGGATCGTAGCCACTCTTGGTGTAGCAGTAACAGCTCTAGGCTGGAGTCTTCTTCCTTCATTATGGGGAGCAGGTATCCTGGGTTTTGGTGCTGCCCATATTGTTCTGGGAGTACTGGACACACAGCGGCCTACTGTTAAGAAATAATTTTCACCTCCAAATAAAAAAAGATAAGGGAGCAATCCCTTATCTTTTTCTAATATTCTTATTAATTTATTTTTAATACTTTTCATAATATATAAATCAAGCTCATCCAGTTCTCTTAAGATACTCTTTCAATATATTCTCCACTACGTGTATCTACCTTTACAATATCACCTTCATCAATAAATAAAGGCACCTGTACAACAGCACCACTTTCCAGAGTTGCCGGTTTGGTACCACCGGAAACAGTATTGCCTTTAATCCCGGGCTGTGTTCTGGCAACTGCCAATTCTACAAATGTAGGTAGTGTAATATCAATTGGACGTCCTTCATACATTGAAACTTCAAGGGTCATGTTTTCTTTCAGATAATCAACCTTATCACCAAGCTGTTCTTTGGATAAAGCAATCTGTTCATAAGTCTCGTCATCCATAAAAATATAATCATCTTTGTCCCTGTATAAAAATTGTTTATCCCTCTGCTCAACATGAGCTCTATTTACTTTTTCATTGGCACGAAAGGTTTTTTCGATAACTCCACCATTTTCTACATCTTTTAATTTTGTGCGGACAAAAGCCCCTCCCCTACCGGTTTTTGAATGTTGAAAATCTATAATCTGATATACTGTGCCGTCAAGTTCAATGGTTAGACCAGTATGAAAATCATTTGTTAATATCATTTTCAAAACCTCCTACTTATTAGTATAGATTATAGCAAATATAAAATTCTTCTTATTTTATAACGATTACTATTCAGATTTAAATCCCCGTATAAGCATTACCAGACCGGCTGCAATCAGTAAAAAAGGCCAGGCATTACTCAGAAAATTTGCAACAGCCTTATATTTAACTGCTTCCACTAAAAATATAAATATACTAAACAAATATATACTGACAGAAGTTATTAATATCCAGTCCCAGTTACCGAACTTTTCTTTACCATAATAAACAGTATGGAATAGATAAATAAGAAAAAATGCAGAACCCAGGCATACAAAGAAAAATCCACCTTCTAAATTTCCAGGCAGATATTGTTCAATATTGGTAAATATACCTATCATAAGTAATATGCTGGCCGGAATTAAAAAACCTATTCTACCTCTTTTATTTTCTCCAGCAAAATAAGCAATAAAAAATCCTGCACTTATAATAAAAAGAGTAAAATCTCCTCTAATAATATGCAGATTTTCCAGAAAAATAAAAATACCTAATACAATTAATACAATACCGATAATAGCTCTCTTATCTATTATCGCCACCTCCTTTTGATATATAATATCATATGTATAAATTTTTCAATTATATTATAACATTTTTTAAAAACTAACACAAACTTAAGTAATATATAGTTCTTGTCAAGCTTTTGTGGAAGAGCTTTTATAAAAAAAGTCTACCACTATTATAAAAGCAGTAGACTTATCTTAAATATTAACTTTGAAATTCTATGGAGCCGTTATTACTATCAGATGATAATCCATTAATATTATATAGTAAAACTCGAAAATCAGTTTCATAACTATTTTTATCTTTCTCCGCTTCAATATGAATATTTAAAAAATTATCCTGATCACTATTACTATAATGTCCCAGGTCTATATCAAAATCTATTATATTAATATCAGGTGTCAGTATCCTGTTTTCACCACTATCATTTGTATATACCAGCTCATTACTAGAGTTTAACCATAAATATTCATTACCTGATGATTTTACAGGATTACTGGTATTATGTAGTGTAATATTCGAATCTTTTACATACCTCAATTCTTCTGTAATAGTTGTTGCTGCATTATTTACCGTAAGATGAAGGTCACTAAAATCATCCCCCATTTTAGCCATACGAAAACTATTACTCAAAACATTATATAATGCCAGACTAATTATCCCAAGGATTAATACAGCCAGAATAACTTCTATGAGTGTAATCCCCTTTTCACTTAATATATTTTTTTCCATAACATCAATCCTTTAATTAGATAAAGTTTGAAGTTCAATACTTCTACTTCCATCAATATTCACTTCTACCTGAATTCTCTCTAATTCAGTAATATCTATATTTTCTTCAATAGAATCATCTTCTATATCAGTAAATGTTATATCATTTAAATCTATATCAGTATAAGTGATATCAGCTTCTGTTGATGAGTAATCAGGAATAGTAACAGCAGTATTTATTTCGCGTTCAGCAATTTTCAAATGGTCACTCCTGTCTTTTGAAAGACCCAACCCATGAAATCCTTCTGTGAAAACACCTGCAAACATAACAGCTGCTATACCCAGTATCGCAACAGAGATTAATATTTCAATCAGTGTTAATCCATCTTCATTATTAATCACTGAACTCACCCCACTTTATAACATAAGTAGTTCCATCTTCACCCTCATACAGGTCATCAACATCATCAACATCTCTAAAAAAGTAATTATCTTCATAAAAATTTCCCATACTATTGTCATAAGTAACTTCGGCCCCTCCTGCTAAATCAAATTTACGGCCATAGAGAGTACCTCTTGATTTTCCACTACCATTGAAAGTAAAAGTTGCGTTTGGTCCGATTATTCCTCTTGAATTTGCATCTGCATCTCCTAAAAGATTAACCTCATCACCATTTGTTAAGATATTTCCTATGATACCACCACTTCCATTAACATCAATATTCGCATTTTCAGCAAAAACAGAGCCTTCATATCGTGTATCACCAATAAAAGATAGTTTGTCTGACCCACTGTAATACATGTTTACATTTTTCCAATCCTTATCTGTATCTGGATTAGAATCATTTGTTAATATTTTTCCCTCACCTTCTAAATTAAATTCATCTTCAACCAGCAAAACAAGTTTACCACTTCCATTTACATTTACATTTATTTTACCGTCATCTTTTACAGTCAAATCACTGGCTCTGATTACTACATCATCATTTCCCACATTGATATTAAGCTCTTCTTTCACCACCAGTTCATCATAATGTCCACTACTTGTTATCGGGGGATGTGGTGGAGGCGGGTCGCTCCAACCATAATTAGCATCACCTTTATAAGGTAAAGTCCATTCATTAAAATCAGGATAATCTGGCATTAAAAATTCAGTAAATGTATCATTATATATTCTTGATATGCCTACTCCACTGGGGTCAGTCCAACTTGGAATATCTATCACATCATTTGGATTAGAACCAGATGGAAGTGCTACTTCCCCTTCCAGCCTGGAGCCACCATCCAGAGATATAGCTCCATCATCAGAACTATCAATAAAAACATCACCATCTACTATTGAGCCACCTACTTCTTTAAGTTCTTCCAGTCCATTTATCGCTCTGTCAAAAATGTCAGCATAAGGGTTTTCTTCCTTTTCCAATTTTACAGTTACTTTTTCTTCAAAATTACCATGTTTACCTATAGATGTTAGCTTCACTTCACCCCCAACATCTTCAACCATAAGGTCAAAATCCATACCATTATGTGAAATGCTTGTTTCTTTACCCAGTATCTTATTAATATCATTTCCCTGATTTACCCAGTGTGTAATTGCTCTTATTCCTGCAGTTGCATTATAATATGCACGCTTTTTTTGTACCTTTACATCAGTTAAACTATAAGTTGATGAAACAGTATAGAACAATGCTGTACCCAGAATTGACAATACCAGTATTATTGCCAGTACACCAATAAGTGTCCAGCCGCCTTCTTCCCGGCGAAATATTTTAAATATTTCAAACATTTTATAAAACTCCCTTCCATAAAATGGATGCCTGTTATGACTTCCCACAAAATGGACTTATGTAATAAACTCAATTGAAATACATATTATATTAATCAGTTGCCTAATATAAATTATACCATATATATCAGCAAATAACAATATTATAGCAGATTTTGGTATAACTTCTACATATCAATATATTAATTTCTTTATATTATTTCTATCAATTCTTTTGAAGAATTATTCAAAACCTCACAACCTTCTTTTGTTATTAATAAATCATCCTCTATTCTAACTCCACCCCAGTCTGGAATATATATTCCAGGCTCATTAGTTACTATCATATTTTCCTTTAATATCATATCACTGGTATAGGATAGACGGGGCCCTTCATGTACCTCAATACCAATGCCATGGCCCAGTCCATGGCCGAAGTTTTCTTTATAACCTGCATCAGTAATAATATCACGGGCCACAGCGTCAGCTTCTTTACAGCTCATACCAGCTTTTATAGTTTCTGTGACTTGTAGCTGTGCCTGTAGAACAATATTATATATTTCTTTTTGCCTGCTGCTGGCCTTTCCCAGCACAACTGTTCTGGTTATATCAGAACAATACCCTTGATAAAATGTTCCAAAATCCATAGTAATAAAATCTCCATCTCCCAACTTTTTATCAGAAGCAACACCATGTGGTAATGATGACCTTACTCCAGAAGCAACAATAAAATCAAAGGCATTTCTTTCTCCGCCATTCTTCTTCATAAAATATTCCAGTTCCAGTGATACTTCACGTTCAGTCAGGCCGGGCTCAAGATAATTACAGATATGATTAAAAGCTTTATCTGCAATCTCAACAGCTTTTTTTATTTTATCTATTTCTTCCTGATCCTTTATCATCCTCATTTTACCAAGTATTCCATCTACAGCTACCAGATCAGTTTCAAAAATTTCTTTATATTTTTTATACTGATAATAATTTATATTTCTTGATTCAAAGCCAACATTTTTTACTTTAGCTTTTTTTAAAAGTTCAGCTATTATTTCCGCTGTATTTTGTTTTGTTTTTATTATTTGATAACCATCAGTCTGTTCTTCAGCCTGTTCTATATACCGAAAATCAGTAATAAAATAACTATTATTTTCTGTAATCAATATCTTACCGGCCGTCCCGGTAAAACCACTCATATAATATCTGTTTTCTTTTGACTCTATAATAAATCCATCAATTTTTTCTTTTTTCATTAAGTTACGTAATTTATCTATCCTCTTTTTCACTAAAAACTTCCTTTCTTAATAATATTTACTACTGCATCGACTGCATATAAATAACCCTCAGGACCCAGGCCACTTATCTGGCCTACTGCTATTGGCGCAATTACCGATTTATGCCTGAATTCGTCACGCTGATATATATTACTAATATGTACTTCTACTACCGGGAGCTTAACAGATGATAATGCATCCCTTAAGGCAATACTATAATGTGTAAATGCTGCCGGATTTATTACAATACCATCTATTTCTCTATATTTTTCCTGAATATAATCTATAATTTCACCTTCATGATTACTCTGGAAAATATCTACATCTATATTTAATTTTCCTGCCTTTTTAATAATAGAATTGTTTATTTCTTTAAAACTTTTAAATCCATAAACATCTGGCTCCCTGACTCCAAGAAAATTCATATTTGGCCCATGAATAACAGCAAGTTTTATCAAGATAATCCCTCCAGTACCTGTTTTATTTTTTTATAATCTATATTACTTTTGATAACAGGTTTACCAACTTCTTTTAATAAAATCCATCTCAACTTATTTTTTAAGGCTTTTTTATCATGAAATAATGCCTTGAATACATTATTGCAATTTTCCTTATATTGAAAAGATAAAGGAAGATCATATAATTTTATTAATGATTCCATAATACCTACAATCTTTTTGTCAATATATTTCAATTTATAAGAAAGCCGTGCAGCACCGACCATACCAATACCAACTGCTTCACCGTGGTTATATTTATCATATTTAGTAACTGCTTCCAGAGCATGACCTATTGTATGACCGAAGTTTAAAAAAGCTCTGACCCCTTCTTCTTTCTCATCTTTTCTAACTATACCAGCTTTAATATTACATGATTTATAGATTATATATTCCATGGCGTCCATATCCAGGTTATATATCTTATCCTTATTATTATATAAATAATCCACAAAATCTTTATCAGAGATAAAACTATATTTAATTACCTCTGCCATACCTGTTATTAATTCTCTTCTGGCTAATGTTTTTAAAAACCCAGGGTCGATTAATACTATTTCAGGCTGTTTGAAGTTTCCGATTATATTTTTTCCTTTACTGTGGTTTATAGCAGTCTTGCCGCCAACACTACTGTCTACCTGAGCTAATAATGTAGTCGGTATCTGAATATAGGCTATTCCCCTCATATAAGTCGCAGCAATAAAACCAGCCAGATCTCCAACTACACCACCCCCCAGGGCAATAACCATGTTATCCCGTTTAAAGTCATCATTTATTAATATATCATGCCCTTTTTGGAAGTTAGTAAAATTTTTGGACTGCTCACCCGGCTTAATGATATGTTTTGATATTGTATATTCAGATTTTAATTGATCTATTATTTCAGCACCATACAAATTCATAATATTTTCATCTGATACTATCAATAACTTATCACCCTGATATACTTCATTAATGTATTTATTAATATTTGCACGAATATTTTCACCAATTATAATATTATATTCTTTTTTATCATCATTTATCTCTATAGATATTTTCTGCACTCTACTCATCTTATCCTCTCCCACTTCTGTTCTCTACTCTTTTTTTATCTTCCTCTAAAATACAAGTTATTTCTTCAACAATATTATTAATAGATTTGTTATCTGTATTAATCCGTGGTTCAAAAACATTATAGTATTGCGCTCTACTTTTTAGCATCTTTTTTATTTTCTCCAGTGGAT
This sequence comes from Halothermotrichaceae bacterium, assembly GCA_048623215.1. Taxonomy (GTDB): domain Bacteria; phylum Bacillota; class Halanaerobiia; order Halanaerobiales; family DTU029; genus JBMCBT01. The sequence continues at coordinate 6,110 of JBMCBT010000017.1, read as the reverse complement.
TATCACAGTTAAGTAATGGCCTTTCTGTAGCATCGTTTTTTATTCTTTCATAGATTACCTCTGCTGATGTTTTCAACAAAAATGTTCTGGTTTTGCTTTTTAACAGTTTTCTATTATCTGCAGATAATACAACACCACCGCCTGTAGATAAAACTATATTATCATTATTATGGACAATTTTAGCTGTAACTTCGGATTCTATTTTTCTGAAATGAGTTTCACCCTTTATTTCAAAGATATCAGCAATATTCATTTTAGTTTTATCTTCTATTAATTCATCTATATCAACAAAATCAAAGGCAAGCTTATCTGCCAGTTTTTTACCAACAGCTGTTTTTCCAGAACCCATAAAACCAATTAAAGAAATAATCAAAATATAACTCTCCTTTTGTATTATTTATAATTTTTAATGTAATCATTATAATTATTCATAATCTCACTGATACTATCACCGCCAAATTTGTTTAAAAGTGCTTGCGCAAGAACAAAGGAAACCATAGCCTCTCCCACTACACCTGCTGCGGTCACAGCAGTCACATCTGACCTCTCAACACCTGCTTTAAATGGTTTTTTACTTTTTATATCTACAGAATTAAGCGGCTTATACAATGTGGGAATCGGCTTCATAGCCATTCTTACTACCAGTGGTTCTCCATTGGTCATACCGCCTTCCACACCACCAGCTCTATTGGTTTTACGATAATATCCATTTTCTTTATCATAATATATTTCATCATGTACATTTGAACCGGTTTTACCTGAATTGCTAAAAGCAGACCCAATCTCTACACCTTTTACAGCAGGTATACTCATTAATGCCTGGGCCAGCAGACCATCTATCCGGTCTTTCCATTGTACATGTGTTCCCAGGCCAACAGGAAGTTTTGTAGTCCTTATTTCTATAATCCCTCCAAGGCTGTCTCCCCTATCTTTAATATCATCTATGTATTTTACCATTTTTTCTTCTTTATCACTGTCAAAACAGCCCAATTTTGAATGCAGCACATTTGACTTCAGTTTATCAAATGCTATATCCGGACTAGCGGATTTTATTTCACCTAACTGTATTACATGACTTATTATATCTATATTGAAATAATCTAAAAAATTGTCCATTAATCCACCTACAGCAACCCGTGCAGCTGTTTCTCTGGCACTTGCTCTTTCCAGTATATTACGAATATCATTATGGTTATATTTAATGGTACCGCTAAGATCAGCATGACCAGGACGTGGTTTAGTTACTGTTCTGGCGATTTTCTTTATTTTGCTGTCTTTTTTAATTTCTACCATGTCACCAATATTTTTATTTATTTTTTCTGCTGACATTACTTTTTGCCAGTTCTCCCAATCTTTATTATATATTATAAAACCTACAGGACTTCCTAAAGTCTTATTATTTCTAATTCCACTAATAATCTCAACCTGGTCTGTTTCAATTTTCATACGACCACCGCGGCCGTATCCCCCCTGTCTACGGGCTAATTTAGAATTAATATATTCTATGTTTACTTCTACTCCAGCAGGTATATTATTTACTATAATCATTAAACCTTTTCCATGAGATTCTCCAGCTGTTAAAAATTCCACCATATTTATACCTCCTTAATATTATAATCTTCTATCTTATTTGAAAATTTCCTTCTTTTATATCGTAATTCTTTTAATTCTACATAATCTATGTTATCATATTAATATAGGTTATAATTTACCATAATAGGAATATTTATTAAAGGAGGATTTTTTAGAATGGATTTGAAGCAGAAAATTCTTATTCTAGGCGAAGGTGGAGCCGGTTCTGAAATTGTAAAAACATTAATGAATTTATATCCAGATAAATATAATTGCGCACTGGTCGTTGCCAGTTCATCTGAAAGGGAAAAAATAACTGATATTGAAAATGAACTTACCGGTCTGGTTCAATTAGATATTGATGGGACAGGAAAAAACCCAAAAACTGGTATTACTAAAGCCAGAGATAAAGCAAATGAACTGGATGAGCTAATTGGTAACTATCCCATTATTTTTCATGTTTTAGGGTTTGGTGGAGGTACCGGTGTTGGTTCAGCATATTATCTGGGACAAACCTATCAAAAGAAGCTACATATGTTCGTTGGTGCTCTACCTACTTTTTCTGAAGGAAAAAAAATAATTACCAATGCTTTAACAGCTGTTTCCAGTCTTGAAAAATGGGGTAGAATCTGGCCCATTGACAATAGACATAATGAAAATGAGTTATTTTATAAAAAAATTAACTATAATATTGCTAAGCATATTAACCATATCTTTGACTTACCTAAAATTAATAGTGTTACTAAAGATATGGATAGTGGTAATGTACTTGATATTCTCTTTCCAGAAGACTTTAGAAAACAGGGGATATTTACATACAAAAAGTATAATATACAAGACTTTCAGGAAAATTTTGCATTTGATAGACTGGAAGAAGTTAATAATTCGGTAAGTTATCATTTTGATTTTAAGTATTTTGGTGTGGCTGGTGTAGTTATAAAACTCAAGGCCTATGAATCTTATAATTCAGCTAAAGATTATGTTGTGAAATTTGAAGACTGGTTAAAAGAAAAGATGCCGGGAGTTTCATTACACCAAGCTATTTACTCCAGTGATGCTGAAGAAAATCAAATAACACTGCTTATATCAGGGCCTGTATTACATGAATCCCAGTTTAGTGATTATATTGAAGAACATGACAGACTTCAGTCTTCATTTGAAAATAATTTTAAAGAACTGCTTGATAATCGTTTCCGTTTCAAACCTAAAAAAGGTATTAAATTTGATAGAGAAGATGATGACTATAATCCCTATCAGGGAAATGATGATAATATAGAATCATTATTTTAAATGCAAAAACGGTAGATCAGTTAACTGATCTACCGTTTTTATTTTATTTATTAGGTAAAACCAACACTTCACCTGTCGGTATATTATCTTCATCCTTTATATTATTAATTTTCTTTAATCGATCTATATCTACTTCATATTTTTCATGAACTCGCCAGAGTGTTTCTCCTTTTTTAATTTCATATAAGTTTTGTCTCAAAACAGGAATGGATATATCCATTCCTGTTTTGAGATTGTCTGTATCTACTTCAGCATTTATACCCTCTATATCTTTCTTGTTTATTCCATAAGCACTGGCAATGCTTTCAATAGTTTCCTGTCCATTAACTCTATATGTAGCTATATAATATTTATCAAGGTCAAAGGCTATACCCTCTGGTTCAGATGGTTTATTTTTAAATGCCTGTTTTTTTTTAGTATCTGTCTCACTTTCATTTTCTGCAACAGTTGTATCTACATCTTCTTCAACATTTTCCTGATTCTTATTATCAACTACCTTATCAGCATTTTTTTCCTGTTCTTTATTAGCAGCTATGTTATTTTCTTTTTCTACTTCAGCTTTATCGTCCTTTACACTCAGTATTTCATCAAGTTCTTCTTCAGAAAGCCCCTGAAACTCGTCATCATCTGAATTGCTTTGTGTGCTGTTAGTGGTTGACTCTTCTTTTTCTGTTTCATTTGTTTCTAGCTGATTATCATTTTCTTTGACTTTATTATCTGTATCACCATTATCATTTTCTTTGACTTTATTATCTGTATCACCATTATCATTTTTATCAGCATCTTCTTTAGAACTTTCTATTGCATCTTCTATATCTTTATCATCACTTTCTTCAGGTTCACTCACAACCACAGATGACTTAAGATCTTTTACTTTTTCTTCTTCAATATCCCCTACAACATGAGGAGTAATAAAGATTACTAGCTCTGTATTATCTTCATCACTATATTCATTTTTAAATATATGACCCAGTATTGGAATATCACCTAAGATAGGTATTTTAGATTCAGTTTCCTGTCCATATTCCTGAATAAGACCACCTATAGCAAGTGTCTCACCGTCCTTAAGCCTTACATTTGTTTCTACTTCTCTTGTATTTACCGGTGGTAGTCCATTTACCAATTCCTCACCTTTTGTGCTTACCTTAGGTATTACAGATAAATTCACATGATTATCACTTGTAACCCATGGTTCAAATTCCAGGCTCACACCTACTTCAATATATTCAACAGTACTGGCACTAACACCATCTTCAACCTTCTCTACTATTACTGGTATTCTATCACCAATAAGCATTTTAGCACTTTCACCACTTAATGTCATCAAGTTTGGTTTAGCCAATGTAGTTATATCAGAGTTATTAGCAGTAGCTTTCATAAAATCAGTTGCGCTTAAAATAATACCAGTTAAATCGGGATCAGCTTTAAACTCTATTTGTCCTAAATTATCTGGATTGGCACCAATACTTTCATCCATAGTCCCTTTTATTTCTTCTACTCGTGCTTCAATAATAACCTGCTCACGCGGTGTATCTATTTTAGAAATTAGTTCTGCAACCTGGTCTATCTCTGCTTTCTTACCTCTTACTACTATTTCTTTCTTCAAGTCATTTATCTGGATACCTATATCCGGATACAGATCTGTTACTATTTTTTCAACTTCGTCGACTTTTATATAATCTAGCCCAACCACAGTTGTCCCTTCCTTATTTTTTTCATCCATATTTTTGATTAATTCAACTGCAGTTTTTACTTCTTTTTTATTACCGGTTATAATAAATTGTCCAGAATTATCATCAGCAGTTATCTCCAGATTTGGTGATAAATTATTTATCGTATCATTTATTTGTGCTACTTCTGTAAAGTTAAGAGTTACCACTTCAGTTGCTTCTTTTCTCTTTACATCCAGTTTATCAACAAATTGAAGAGCCTGATTAATTTCATTTTCTGTGCCTGATAAAACTAACTGACTGTTTTTAGAATCAGCAACAACTTTAATATCAGGATAAATTTCCAGTACTCTTTCCTTTACGTAATCTATATCTGTATACTCTAATGTTATATCCTTCAAAATATCATCTTCAGGAGCTATATCCAGTTTGTTTACCAGACTGAGAGCATTATTAACAACATTTTCTGAACCATATAATATAATCTGTTTATTATCAATATCATCTTGTACATTTAATTCAGGATATATATCATTTAAACTATTTGTTATTTTTTCTATATTTGTATAATTTATTTTCTTTGTTTCTACAACAACATCTTTTGGTGTGTCAATCATATTGACAGTATTCATAGCTTCTTTTATTTCTTCAATACTACCCTTTAATATCAATCTATTATTTTGATTATCAACCTGAATATTCAAATCTGGTATAACTCCAGATAATATATCTTTTAAATCCTCTACATTAGTATGGTTTGCACTAACAGTAGTTGTCTGTTCTTTTTCATATATCTTATCTATTTTTTCAGGTGTAGCAACAACAATAGTATTTCCATCCCATTCATAGGCTAGTCCATGTGTTTGTGTTATCAATTTTAAGGCATTATCAAATGTTTCATTACTCAATTTTACAGTAATCTGTCCCTCAACTGATCCATCTGTAATTAGGTTAACATCGGCTAATTCTGCAAAAGTCCTTAAAACATCTCTTATGTCAGCCCCTTTAAAATTCATACTTATAGAATTATTTTCTGCAAAGACATTTGTATTAAAAATAAACAAAAGGATAATTAACAATAATAAAGAATAAATTATGTTTTTCTTTTTATTGGCTAACACCTGAACCACTCCCTATCTCAATTTTAAATGTAAAACTTTTAAAAGCAATTTCAACCTGTTCTTCCTTTATATTCAGTATTCTATAATCTTCTATTTCCTGATTTTCACTTACAATATTTGTTCCAGATTCAGTTTCAATGGTTGCCAACCATTTTTTATTATAACCAACTGTACCTGTGACATTAAAAGGCATATCCTCTTTCACTTCAGATAATGTAAGTTCATTCTCCTCTTCTTTATTATCTACTGTATTTTTTTCTTTATAAGCATATTCAGAAAACGGATTTCTTCGTGTTCTTTGATAAGTATATAATATCTCTGAATCGTCTTCTTCGACATCGTCTGCTTTATCATTATCTACACTTTCCTCATCTTCTTTTGGTGATTTACTCAAATTCATTTCTTTTTTTAATTTAGAAGAAGAATCATCATTTTCTTCGCTAGTTTCGCTAGTTTC
>JBMCBT010000016.1:0-31327 GCA_048623215.1 Halothermotrichaceae bacterium | reverse complement strand
GTAATAAACCATACTTCATATTTTTTCAAATTAACTTCCATAATAAAAACCCTCCTTATATAACTTTTTTATAATAACACAACAACATGTTTTTATAATAACACAATAACACTAATTATACATAATATAACACCAATAAAATATATTTATAAATTGAAATATTACTATATATTAAATACATTTCAGCCGGTTTTGTACGTACAACTCAACTTAAAAAATTATTTGTGTATCTCTTTACATGAGGAACGTACAATTAATTCAGGTTCATATATATATGATGGCTGCTCAATTCCCATATCAATCATATTAAACAATAGCAGTGCTGCTTTTTTACCCAGTTCTGTTTTTGGATGCTTAATAGTGGTCAGGCGAATACCTCCTGCTGTAGCCAGTAAAGAATCATCATAACCAATTATGGAAATATCTTCAGGTATATTTAACTTATTACTACTAATTAACTTCATTACATTAACAGCTATTTCATCATTATAACAAAATATTGCAGTAGGCCTATTTTTACTATTAATTATTTTTTCAGTAAAATAGTGTGCATAAGAAACAGCTTCACCTGTCATATATTCACCAATATTGATATTATCTATATCAACATTATATTCCTGTAAAGCATTTATAAATCCTTTTTTTCTATAAACTCCCTGTAGGTCATCTTTCTTGAAAATACCCGCAATATTACAATGCCCAAGCTGTAACAAGTATTTAGTAGCAACATAGCCGCCTTCTAAATCATCTATAATTACATATGCAGGTTTAAGGTCTTTATAAACTGCATTAATCATTACAAATGGAATCTCTGCATCAAACAACTCTTGATATAAACCTTTATTCTCATTAGTTGTACTTTTGGTCGGTTCAATAATTAACCCATCAACTTCCGAATCAATTATTTTTCGTAAATGTTTCCTTTCCAGATCAGGGTTATTGTTGGTATTAGCAAATGTCAGGGTATAATGTTTAGAACTGACAACCTCTTCTATTCCTGAAATTATTGATGAAAAAATATAATTACCAATATAAGTGGTCAAAACAGCTATTCTTTTTTCTCTAAAATATGATTTAGGTTTAGTATAAAAAGTGCCTTTGCCACGCACTCTATTTATGTATCCTTCATGTTCTAATTCATTAAGGGCTCTTCTGACCGTATCTCTACTGTAATTTAACTCATTAGCTACACTAATTTCAGATGGAAGCAATTCACCATTACTTAGGTTATTATTATCTATATAATCTAAATAGTACTTTTTAACAATCTTATATTTGGATAATCTACCTTCTTTCATGACTAAGAGCCCCCTAACTTGTGCGTACTATTATATTATAATGGTTTATAATAGTCAAATATCTATCTCATTCAATTATGTTAAAAACCAGCATACTTACCAGACCTAATAGGAAAAACTTTGCCTTTTCCGTAAAGTCAGTACTTTCCAGTTCTTCTATTTTTCTATTTTTATCTATTATAATGTTATCTTTGGTTACTATTTCTCTTTCTAATTTATTTATTGATTCCTGATAACTTTTATTAAGCTCATTTATCCTGTTTTCCAGAGCTTCAACTTTTGTTTTTAACGAATTTATTAATTCACTGCTGGACTGTATTTCCTGGTTTAGTTTAGTTATTTCTACTTTTTGTTTGTTAATTACACTTTCCATCTCTTTTATTCTACTTTCTTTTTCAAGTATAGTTTTATTAGCCTCAGCTATTTGTCTTTCCTTCTTTTGTAATTCTTTTAATAATATATTGATTTCTTTTTTTAATTCTTCCTGCTGTTCTTTAAGGACATCTTTTAATATTTTTAAATCATCAATTTCTTTTAAAATATCCTCTCTCTTACGTTTCAATTTTTCCTTCTCTATTTTTAATTGTTCAATAATATCTTTTTGGGAAATAATCTCCATTTCTTTTAATTTAATAATGTTTTCCATCACTTTTTTATCTTCTTTTAATTGAATAATTTTTTCCTTCAGTTCCAGTATTTCCTCATTTTTATCAACGATAATATTTTTTAATTTTTCTGACTCCTTTGTATCCGGGGCCTCTATTGAAATTTCCAAATCATTTTTATTATATCCATCAGCATAAACACTGCAAGCAAATATAACTAATAGAAACAACAGTAAACAAATAACAAACTTATTAATAATAGTTGTTTTAATATAAATCCCCCTTATCTAAAATAAATAACCAGTTATAATATAATTTTATTATCAATTGCTTCTTATATTTTTTTAATTAATCAAAAAAATCCTCAATATTTTTAATTATAAGATACCATAGTGCAAATATTATTAAGTAAATTATACTTAAGTTAATCAGGTTAAATTTCAACCCCCAGAAAACATCAGGATAATAATAAAATTCATTTACCAGTAAAGCTATTCCAGCATTTATAATAGATAGAATAATTGCTCCAATTATATAAATAAAATAATCAACTATACTTTCTTTTATCAAACGAAAAAAATTTACAATATATTTATTATAGATATATTTTAATTTCATAATTACCTCCCTTCATCATTAATTATCTGACCTATCTTTCTTATTAACTATATTATCTTTTTTATTTACATTGTCATCACCATTTTTCCTGGTATCATCCCACTTTAGAAAAATAATATCAGCTAATCTTTCCAATGATCTTTCGATCTTATCCAACTGTTCTAAAAACCTTTGATTATTTTTAAGTAATTCTTCATTATGTTTCATAAGTGCTCTCTCTCTTTTTTCTGCTCTTTCTAAAATTTTGTGGTTATTCCAAAATATATAAACAAGTATAGCAAAAAATAAAATGCCATAAGTTATTTCCCTGTTTTCTATAATACTAATTAAAAAATCTATCATCTACATCACTCCATTAATAAAACAAGTTAATAATTAGTATATGAAATATTGTACTTTTATGTTACAGGTATATAAAAAAGATGATTTACTAAAAGCTGTTTTAGAACAATTAAAAGAAAACACACAGTTAAATAAAAACACTAAAAAAAGCCTCTTTCTATTGAACAGAAAGAGGCCCCGCCCTTTATAAAATAGTAAACTTTTTATTATTCTATATTTGAAAAATCTGCCTTTACCGGCTTTCCCGGCCTGACATCTTTGTGGATACCATCTTCATCTATAACAACAGTACCATTTACCAGCACATAATTAATACCTTCTGTATACTGGGCAGAATTAAGTACATCTGCTTTATCCTGTATTTTATCATAATCAAAGATAACTATATCAGCATCCATACCTTCCTGTATTCTAGCTTTTTTACGCAGTGCAGGAACCTGTTCTTCTAACATTTGAGCTGGTAATAAAGTCATCTTTTTTACTGCTTCCATCAAAGTAATGGTCTGTTTTTCCCGTACATACCTGGCTATTACCCGTGAGAAACATCCAGCCCCCCGCGGATGATTATTCATACCAGGTGCTCCACCATGTGGATCTGGTTCTATTATACCATCACTACCAATCATAACAAAATCCTCTTCAATAGACTTAACTATTTCTTCTTCAGGCATAGCATAAGCTGCAGCCAGTACTCCATATTTTGCTCTGTTTTGTTTAAATGTCTCTTCGGTTAACCTTTCTTTATGACCAATTAGCTGTAGGTCATCATAACTGATTTGAAACCTTTCCTGCCAGCCTGGGTCAAAACGTGCAGATGAAAGTCTGGTAGCCCAGTAATTATATGGATAGGTACATGCAGTGACCTGCAGCCCTTCTTCACGTGCCTGTCTAAGCATAGCCAGTGATTGTTCCATTGAAAAAGTACCACCAGTACTATTTATATGATCTATATGTATTGCTGCTCCAGTTTTTCGGGCATAACCCAGTACTTCATTTAAAGCATCAATATTATTTCCACCTTTACCATACATAGTTGAATATCGAACATGGAAAAAAGCTGGAACATTATATTTGCTGGCAAGCTCTAAAAGTGATATTATTTCTTCAGGATCTGTTCCAGGATAGTATTCAAGACTAAATGACACTGCCATAGCACCATTATTTAACGCCTCTTCTGCTTTTTCAACTATCTTATTAATCTGTTCCTGATTAGCAGACTGATACCGATTAATTCCCATAGAAACCCGCTGTGAAGCAACAAAAAAAGCAGCACCATAATTAAATGGGAGATTCCCATAGTGATTAAAATAAACTTCCGGGTTAACTGTTCCTCCGTGGAGTGCCAGATTAGTCGTAACACCATCAGCCAGTTTGTACCAATTTCCAATAGGGTTGGGATCATATGAAAGTGGGTCAATAAAACCAGGAACAACGACCTGCCCTGAAGCATCGATTATTCTTTTACCTTCAAGTGATTTCTCAGTTATTTTTTCTATTGTCTCATCAATAATACCAACATTTAATCCAGTCTTATCCAATCCTGTTTCTGGATCCATCACCCGACCATTTTGTATTACAATATCATATTCCTTCCCAATTAAAATACCAGAAAAAATAAAAACAAAACATACTAATAATACTATCAATCTTTTAACTAAACTATCCATATAAACACCTCTTTTAATTTATGGTTAATATTACTTATTTATATACCCAGTTATATAATTTCATAATTATATTATAAAATCCTTCTTTTATATATTTTTATTTTTTAATATCTTTTTCAACATAATAAAAAGACAAGAGCAAAACTAGCTTCTACTCTTATCTCATTTATAAACAACTTTTTAATAGTATAATTTTAGCATATATTACTTATCAAGAATACTTTTGATTTTATTTGTAGCATCAAGCAGTGGACTAACAGAATCATCATAATTGACTGCATCTATTAATAATGAAATTAAGTAAGACATATCAACTTCTTTAAACCATTCTGCATTTTTAATAGTATTGGGTATATATGTTAAGTTAGTCGCAAATAACTTGGAAATTATTCCATCCTGATAATACCTATCCATTTTATTTATTCCTTCAGTAAATAAAGCAAAGGAGACAGCCACATAAATATTTCGTGCATTTCTTTTCTTTAACTCTTTTGCAATTTCAAATACCGATTCTCCAGATGCAATCATGTCATCCACAATCAACACATCTTTACCGGCAATTTGCGAGCCCATATATTCATGCTGTATAATAGGATTTTTCCCATTCACTATTTTTTTATAATCCCTTCTTTTATAAAACATTCCTACATCAAGCCCCATTACATTAGCATAATATATAGCTCTATCCATTGCTCCCGTATCAGGACTTATAACCAGCAATTGAGACTTATCAACATTTATTTTTATATCAGTACTCAACATAGTTTTAATTATTTCAAAGGTTGGATGAAGACTTTCAAAACCAATAAGAGGAATAGCGTTTTGCACACGGGGTTCATGAGCATCAAAAGTAAAAATATTTTCAACACCCAAATTTTCCAATTCCTGTAGTGCCATAGCACAATCCAGCGACTCTCTGGTATTACGCTTATCCTGCCTACCTGAGTATAACATGGGCATTATTACTGATATTCTACGTGCTTTACCCGCTATAGCTGATATTAATCTTTTAATATCCTGAAAGTGATCATCAGGACTCATATGATTTTCCTTTCCAAACATTTTATACTTAATACTATAATTTCCTATATCTGCCAGAATATATATATCTTTACCTCTAATAGATTCTCCCAAGACACCCTTAGCTTCACCATTAGCAAATCTAATGTTTTCACTCTCAATAATGTAAGAATCCTGTAATCTTTGTACAAAATGGTCACTATCATTATCTTTAAAATGGTTTTCACGCATTTTAGTAATATGTTCATTGATTTTTTTACCCATCTCTTTACAACTGTCATGTACAATAATACCAAGCTGCCCGTAAGAAATTTTAGATATTTTGTTTTCAACCATCTTTTTTAAATCACCTTTCTTATATTTTTCTTATTTTACTTATTCAATAATTTAACTTTTAACCCTCTAATTTTGCTCAAACACAAATTTGCGCTTTGAAAAATAAAAGTAATTAGGTACCCCCCATAAAATAATAAGAACTAATAATCGTACAAAAAAATTAAGCAAAGAACTAAAACCACTATATGAATAATATAAAATTTCAACTGCCAGTAGTCCCCAGTTTGAATACCAACCCCATAATTTTCTTTTATGTATTCCAAAGAAAACTACCAGGTGCACACTCATTAAAATAATAACAAAGGGTATATTAAGATGTATTGAAATATCAGAAACAATATAATTAATTATACTGACTATCCCAAAAATCACCCCTAATGGAATACGAATATAAGTATAAAACCAGAGCCAGATAGGAGTTCCATTACTATCTGCCTCTATTTCTATATTATTATTCAACTGTTCGTCCATCTAACCCCTCCTTATTTGCTTAAATTTTCTCTTTCATTTATTGCTAGTATTATATTTTAATGTGAAATTTGTCTAAACTTCTTTAATATATCATTTTACCTAGTTATAATTCAGTAAATATTCATAAATTCCTTCATTTCTAACATTATTATCTAATTTTTTTTTGCAAAAATACCGCTAACTATTTACACTAGAATATTTGAAGATTTAAACAAATAAGCTAATACTTATTATGTAACAGCTGTTTTAATTTTATTTTTAAAATCTATATATTGTTTTTCATTCTTAATCTGTTGTTTTTGCCTAATTTTATTAAGTCTATAAAAATTTTCTTCAAGAACTTTTACAATATTTCCATCTATTTTATTTTTGTTAACCAAATCAGATAAAACATTTATAACCTTTTCTTTTTTCATTCCCTTACGATACGGCCTATCCTCTGTCATTGCTGTAAACATATCTGCAACAGCCATTATCCGTGCCCCCTGAGATAGTTCATTATCATGTAGATGAAAAGGATACCCCTGTCCATCCAGAGTCTCATGATGATAGGAAGCCCATTCTTTTAATTGGGGTAGATCATCCAGTGGTTCCAGGACTTGATAAGTATAATATGAATGTGAACGCATAAGTTTCCATTCATTTTGATTTAACTTTGCTGGTTTATTTAATACTTTTGTAGGTACAACTAACTTACCAATATCATGAATATAACCTGCAATCTCCATTATCAATTGTTCTTCATAAGATGCTCCCATTAGTTTAAATAGCTCTTTTGATACCTTGGCAATTCCAACAGAATGAGTTGCAGTAAAAGGACTGCGGAAATCTACTATGTAGCTTATTACTTTACTTATATCAAGTAATTGTTCTAGAGTAATAACTTGATTAAATATAGTTTCAACTTTGACTAATTCTCTATTAATAACCTGAAGTGAATTTAGATTTAGCCAGAAACATTCTTTTTGAGCCAGTTCCTTAAAAGCCTGTACAGCCTCCGGCCAAAATCTTGTGCCGCTTTTGCTTTTCACAATAACACTAATTTTATTATTAGAATAAATAATATCATATTCTTCAGATAAAAATGCAACTCTATCTGCTAGATGTAATATATTGGTTACCAACGGTATTTTATTATTATAATTATCCCAATCATTATGATGATATCTTATAATATCAGATATTTCACCTATAGTTCTGTAATTTTTAGTTAAATAATAACCTGTTACTGCATGCATATTATCTTTCTGGTCAAAATCAGGACTGTTTATATCAACATCAAGATAAAAAACACCTATATCATGTATAAGTGCTGCTGCTAATAGTTTTCTGATTTTTTCTTTACCCAGTTCCATCTGTTCAGCAATCTTATAGGAAATATAGGCAACTTTTTTGTGATGACTTACTACAGAATTACTTAATAAATCCATTATTAAAGATAAAGATTTTATTACTTTAAATGCTGATATATTCATTTTATCCCATCCTAGTTCATATAATTTCAATAATGCTTTTATGTATAACTGGTATATATTAATATCCACATATTCCATTATACTCTATTCGACAAAAAAATAGTAATTCCTTCATATATATTTAAGTAAATAAATAGAACCTGTTTAATTTGTCAGGTTTCCATCTAACTAACAAATTCATGAAATTATCATTCAGGACTATGTTCTGAGAAACTTTACTTTTTTGCAATTCTTCAACGAAATTAACATGTTGGTTTAGCAGTAACTACCCCTTCCAGTGTTTTGATTATTACCTCCTCATCAAATATATCTTCAAGATTTAAATAACGATAATAAAGAGCCCAAATCTTCTGTTAACTCATTAGCCAACTCTTCGGCAGTCAAATAATCATGGTAACTTCTGATTGATAGTTTATAACCTCCAGGTCTAGGAGAATATATAATAACTATCTCAATCTCGTCTATTTCTGACAACAAATCAGAGATATGACCTAATAAATTATCATCACAATTATCTATTTCAGAAAAAATAATATTATTAAAACGTTCATTCTTCAATAATCCATTTGCCAAAATAGGAAGCTGTTCATAGGAAAGAGAGGAAAGTCTCAAATATTGTTTTGTCCCTTCCAATAAGCCTCCATTGCTTTAATATTGCCATTATAATCAACTGTGCAAAGCTCATAAGATGAATTAGCTGCTGGAGTACGCAACCACCATAAATAATAACCTTTATTTTCTTCAATAATATATTTACTGTTTTCAAATTCATCTCTAGCTAATAAGATATAAAAACATCATGTGCCATAAAAAAACTCTTTCCTTAAAAGAAATTATTTATTCAAATAAAATAATACAATTTTTTAGAAGACATTGTCAAATAATATTTTTTGAAGATAAGTAGGCTACCACCACCATTTATTGTTTAAATACCAGTTTATAGTTTCCTTTAACCCATCATCAAGTGAATATTCAGGAGTCCAGCCCAATTCATTCTTGATTTTTGCTGCATTAACCGCATATCTTCTATCATGGCCGGGCCGGTCATCAACATATTTAATTAGACTATAAGGCTTATCCAGATAATCTAAAATCATTTTAATGATATTAATATTTCTCACTTCGTTATTAGCCCCAATATTATATACTTCCCCTGTTTTACCTTTATCTAAAACTTTCTTTAAAGCTTTACAGTGATCTTCAACAAAAATCCAGTCCCTGGTTTGAAGACCATCACCATAAACCGGAAGTTCTTTATCCTGTAAAGCATTGGTAATCATCAGTGGCATTAGCTTTTCCGTGTTTTGATATGGACCAAAGTTGTTTGAACAGCGGGTAATAATGGCCGGCAAGTTGAAAGTTTTATAATAAGATCTAACCAGCATATCGGCTCCTGCTTTACTGGCTGAATAGGGGTTGTTGGGGGCTAATGAAGACTTTTCAGTAAAACTACCACTTTGATCCAGTGTACCGTAAACCTCATCTGTAGAAATTTGTATATACTTTTCGACATCATATTTCAATGCTGCATCCAGTAATATTTGTGTTCCCATTACATTGGTTTCAGTAAAGATAGCTGGTATGTTAATACTTCTATCTACATGAGTTTCAGCAGCAAAATTTATTACTATATCTATATTATTGGCAAACAATTTTTCTATTAACTTTTTATCACATATATTTCCTTTTACAAATTTATAATTTCTGTTTGCCTCTACCTCTATTAAATTTTCCAGATTACCTGCATATGACAGCAGGTCAAGGTTTATAATTTTATACTTTTTATATTTTTTAAGCATATATCTTATAAAATTACTACCAATAAACCCTGCCCCACCAGTTACTAACAACTTTTTCAATTTCTACACTCCATTTCATTTGGCAGAAGAAAAATTACTTTACAGCCGAAATTTTTTATCTATCTCTAAAGCTGGCTGTTAATAAGACCCAGAATCTCATTTTTAACCTGAAAATAATCTTCCTTATAAATTACATCTTTTTGGGAATCATTATCAAATATTCGGTGAGTAAAATCAATGTTAAACTCCTTTAATATTGTTCCTGGTCGCCTGGACATAACTACAACCCGTGTGCCCAGGGCCAGCGCTTCATCCACATCATGAGTAATAAAAAATATAGTAGTATTATTCTCCTCCCAGATGTTCCTGATAAGATTCTGCATATTATTTCGTGTCAGAGCATCTAATGCACCAAAAGGCTCATCCATAAGAACCACCTGTGGATAGTTAGCCAAAACCCTGGCCAGTGCCACTCTCTGCTTCATACCACCTGAAAGCTCGAAGGTAGATTTGTCCCCAAACCCGGTTAACTTAACCTGCTCTAAAAAGTAGTTTCTTATTTTTTTTATTTCATCTACAGGAAGCCCTCTCATTCTGGGACCAAATTCTACATTAGCCTTAACACTCATCCAGGGATATAAAGTCGAAGATTGAAAAACAACCCCCCTGTGCCAGTCAGGACCTTCAATAGCTTTACCCTGCATAAGACAGTTTCCAGCTGTCGGTGAAATATAACCTGCAATAGTCTTTAACAGTGTGCTTTTTCCACAGCCGGAAGGTCCTAAGACACATAAAAAATCTCCCCTGCGAATTGTTAAATCTATATCTTCTAAAGCAAGAATATTGTCTTCCTCTGTACCATAGGCCAGTTTTAATTTTTTTGCCTCAATTAATATTTCCTGCTTCTTATCATTAACCATAACTGAAATCCTTTCCTGTAATAAAGTCCATTTTTCTAATCTTTATACTCTTCTATATATGACTCAATATAAGCCGGGTTAACATATTGATTATACTCTTCCTGTGTCGGAGAATAATCAATAAACTGCTGTTTTTTAAGAAAATCAGAAGTATTTTTCATAACCTCTGTAAAACCCCCTGGATTCTCACTTGTACCAAAAAGGTTTTCTCCCAGCAGTTCTTCTGGAGTATACCAGGTTGAACCCTGCATCTGCATTAAGGCCTCTTCTTTTGTAACTGCCAATCTTTCAGAAACAATAGAAGCTGCTTTTTCTGGATTTTCTCTATAAATATCTGCTGCTTCTGTTAAACAGGCTATAAAAGAGGTCACCTGTTCCGGATATTTTTCAGCAAAATCTTTTTTGACTACCTCGACATTAGCAGTTATGTATCCTCTCTCAATCATATCCTGGCTGGAAACAAGAACTTCCCCACTTTCTAACAATTGACCAAGTGAAGGCTGCCAGGTATAAGCCGCCTCTATATCTCCCCTCTTCCAGGCTGCAACAATTTCTGTAGTTTTCATATCAAGAAGCTGCACTTCATCTTTTATTCCTGCATCCTGCAGAAGATTTAATAACACAAAATGACATGTTGAAGCAAAAGGGACTGCTATTTTTCTACCGGAAAGGTCTTCAACTTTATTAATACCCGAACCGTTTTTAACTGCAAGAGCCTCAATTTCACCCAGAACTTCGTGAATCCAGATCAATTCTACACCAAGCTCTCTGGAGCGCGCAGTAATTGAATTTATATTACCCATAGTAGCAAAATCAATGCTGTCAGAAGCCAGTGCTGCATTGGCTTCAGCCCCGGAGTCAAAAACGATAAAATTACACTTAATACCTTTTTCTTCGAAATATTTATCAAATAAACCTTTTTGTATAGCTATTGTCTCATCATTAGGCACCTGTAAAATACCGAAATTTATTTCCTCAGGCATAGAATCTGCAACCTGATCAGAAGACCCTCCACCACAGCCTACAACAGATAGCATTATCATTCCTAACAGCATAAGTACTACTGCTTTTTTAAATAAATTCATAATTAATCAACCTCCATTTAATTTTATTGCTTAAACCTGGCCTTTCCAGAAGACAACTTTTTTTTCTATAAATCTTAAAACCGCATCAATTGACACACCACTAATTCCCATTATAATAATACCTACAAAAATAATATCACTCTTTAAAAAATTGGATGCATCCAATACCATCCAGCCAATACCTGAAGTAGCAGCTATCATCTCCGCAGAAACTAAAGTGGTATAAGATATTCCAAAAGCTGTTCTAATACCTGTAAAAATCTCGGGCATACAGGCCGGTAATACAATTCTAAAAAAAACATCCTTTTGATCTGCTCCCAGTGATTTAGCACTTAATATGTAATCTTTATTTACTTTGCTGACAGCAGCTACACAGGCAATATAAATTGGCGCAAAAGCTGCCAGAAATAGTAATATTTCTTTTGATGTGTCTTCAATCCCGAACCATAATATAAGTAATGTATAATAGGCAAGTGGTGGAAGAGGACGATAAAACTCAACTACAGAATCTATAATGGCTTCAATTTTACTAAAATATCCACTTAAAAGACCCAGCGGAATTGCGGTTAGAATAGCAAAGCCTAAAGCTACAAACAGTCTTTTAAAACTGGAACCCAGGTGCAGCCAGAGGGAAACTCCATTATAACCAGTTTTTAAAAGTTCAAGAAAAGCATTCCAGACTCTATAAGGAGATGGTACCAGTGTTGGTGAAAAAACTTCTAGCTTAGTTATCACATACCAGGCCAGAAAGATTACCAGCCAGGTTCCAACAGTCATTCTGGTTTCAATTCTATTTTTTCTTATCTCTTCTTCCGATTTTTCAAGCTGCTGTTCATCATTAATTAAATCCATAATCCACACACTCCTGTTTGGTTAAATACCAGTAAGGCCACCAAGTATTAACCCGATGGCCTGTACTAATAATATCATTTATCAAAATAAGTTTCAAAATTCATAAATCTTTTTTAATTAAAATTATATTCTGTAACAATCTTTTCTCTATCTGTTACCTGATCCTGATAATACTCATAACAGCAGATACCAAGGAATGAACCGGAAATATTATATACATTATCATAACCCATTCCCTGTAAAGCCATTACAGCATTATAACTTCTCTGTGATGAACGACAGTGTAGATAAACTGGCTCGTCTTTCGGTATTTCATCAACTCTATCCCTAAATTGGCTTAAAGGTATATTGACTGCATTTTTGATATGTCCTGCAGCATATTCATTCTCTTCTCTTACATCTACAATAAAAGCATCACTTTCTACTAATTCCCTTACTTTAGTGACAGGTACCTGTTCAAATTGTCCGTATAAAAGATTTAATCCTACAAGAGCAGCATGGTTTACAGGATCCTTAGCTGTACTAAATAGTGGTGCATAACATAATTCTAATTCTTTCATATCTTCCAGAGTACCATCCATACGGATTAAAGTTGCAATAACATCAATTCTCTTAGCAACCTCACCTTTACCAATCGCCTGAGCACCGAGAATTTTGCCAGTAGGATTTTCATAAAGCACCTTTAAATGAAGTGGATTACTACCAGGCATTAATCCTACTTTATCACCAGGAATAATATAGACAATATCATAAGGTATTCCTTCTTTTCTGGCAGTCTTTTCATTAATACCTGTAGAAGCAGCATTAAGATCAAAGATCTGAATTACAGAAGAACCAATAACCCCTTTATTTGTATGAGGAATATTGTTAATATGGTCTGCTGCTGCCCTGGCCTGTCTTTGAGCTGGTCCAGCCAGTGGAAGTCTTGTTTTATTTTTGGTTATACTGCAGAATACTTCTATAGCATCTCCTACTGCATATATGTCATTATCACTTGTGCAATAATTATGATCTACCTTAATCCCATCGGTCTCACCTATTTCAATGCCGGCCTCTTCTGCTAATTCAATTTCAGGAGATACTCCAATAGCCATTACTACTGCCTCAGCATCTACTTTTTGATCAGATTCCAATTCTACATAACCATCAGCTATTTTTTTAACTGCGTCATTTAAAATTAGATTAACCCCTTTATCATACAACTCTTTGTGCAGAACCTGGGCCATATCATAATCAAAGGGAGACATAATCTGATCCAATGCTTCGATTAAACTAACATTTTTCCCAGCATGTTTTAAATTTTCTGCAACCTCTACTCCAATAAAACCGGCACCTACCACAGTCACATTCTTAATATCATTTTTTTCTATATAGCTATTGAGTTTTCTAATATCCACTACATTTCTAACTGTAAATACATTATCACTATTAATTCCTTCAATACTTTTCGGGAGTATAGGGTTAGCACCAGGAGATAAGACCAATTTATCATATTCTTCTTCATATTCTTCATTAGTTTTTAGGTCTTTAACAACTATTTTCTTCTCATCTTTTTTTATTTTAATAACTTCACTCTTTGTCCTGGCTTCAATATTATATTTATTCTTAAATTCTTCAGGTGATATTAATACCAGGTCATCACTTTTTTCAACAATACCACTTAAATGGAAGGGAAGACAGCAATTAGAAAATGAAACATGAGGTCCCCTTTCAAACATAATAACCTCTGCTGATTCATCAAGTCGTCTGGCTCTTGCCGCAGCTGAAGCGCCCCCGGCTACTCCGCCAACAACCAAAATTCTATTACTCATAATAGTATTTCCTCCTTTTATTAATTTAAAAAAATTATTTATCTTTCTGAGTATATATCTTTACTGAAATGATAATTACACACTAATTTGCTCTTCCTGATTATCAGAAAGGTCACTACCTGTAGATGGCTTAAAGAATATTTTATTACTGATAATACCACCTGCAATCATGGCCGCCAGAAAGAACCACCCTGACAGAGAAAAGTTTGCAATTGGAGTATATAATGCTCCAACATTACAGCCATTAGCAAAACGGGTTCCTAATCCCATGGTAATACCACCTAAAGCATATAAAAACACTTCTTTTTTAGTTAAATGCCAGCCTGATGTGAAAAAATCTTTAAATTTACCGGCAGTTAAAAGATAAATAACAGCTCCTACTATAATACCAATATTCTGCACTGACATAAAATGCTGAAAAATAGGAAGTTCAAAAGATTCTGCTGACAATCTGGTGAAATCAGCAATAGCTTCTGCAGAAACACCAAAAAGCATTAATACTTTTCCAAACCAGATACCATGAGACTCTGATGCTCCCCAACCATATCCGGTAACCCCCATCATCAGTGTAAATATTATAGCCATCACAACTGCCCCTTCTTTTAGAGTCCAGGGTCTAGCAAAGATATAATTGTATGTTTCAGCACTAAAAAGCCTGAATTTTTTAAGATCTAAACTCTTTCTTTCTTCCTGTTTTTTCTCTATTTCCAATCCTACAAATTTATTCTTTTTCCTAAGATGTTTTTCATAATAATAGGAAAGAATACTTACAATTCCACATAATAATGCCAGTAAAATCAATGCTCCTAAATAACCGCCAAAACCATCCCACTGGAAATAATCAGGTAGAAAAACACCTTCATTTAATTTAACCCCTGTCGGTGTAATAAACCATGAGTTTCTAATCCAGGAAGCTGTATTCTGTACAGGGAAGCCCAGAAAAACACCAACACCGAAAAATATCAGTGTTATAAAAGCTCTGGGAAAACCCTGAGATAAATCTGTAAGAACTCCGGTTGCACAACAAACAGAAATGGACATACCAAAGCCAAAGAACATACCACCCAGAATTAGTCCTAGATTTATGGGTTTAATAAAAAGATTATAATTTGTCACCTCAGAATTAATAAGAAAAGCAGTAGTTAAAAGAGCTGTAATAAAGAACATAAACAACATAGTTCTCATTAATTTGGTAGAACCAGTTCTATAGGCGCGGTTCACACTACCGGCAAATCCCGTATAAGCTCTGGCCAGAGTATAACCTAAACCCAGGCCTACCAGCAGTTTGAAAAATAATATTTCTGTTTTCAAAAAAATTCCACCCAGTATTAATAACAGTAAAATACTTATAAATCCAATTATATTTTCTGTTTTTTTCATTACAATACCTCCCTTGAATATCTTACCATAGTTCTGCTGATAAAATAGTCATTTGATCTTAATTTATAAAAAACAAAAGAGAAGTTCCCCTATTTTTATTTATACCTCAACCTAAGATTATATCTTCAATCACTTCTGATAATAATTTGGATAGTAACTTCAGGGGAACTTCAATCTTATAGCTCATTTACACTTTAATTTAACTCATATTACAGTATAACTGACGGCATAAGACAATATTTATTTTACTACGTCATAGCCCTGGTTTAACCATCCATGTGGCTTATTAACCGCTGTACCCATACCACCATTAAGCGATACAGCATTATAACCTAACATTCTCAAACCAGCTACAGCCTGTCCGGCAGTCTGTCCGGTATAACAATATACTACTATTTGCTTATCTTTAGAAAGCTGATCAAAATTTTCCTGCATTCCTTTACCCCAGGCAATATTTACAGCACCAGGAATATGTCCTTCTTCAAAAGCAGAAGGCTGTCTTATAGAAAGAATAGTAATATCTGCTTCAGCATCAACCAGCATTTTCAAGTTTTCTTCACTTATTTTGTAATTTGCAAAAGTAGTACCACTGACCTCAGCCAGTCCTTTATAATAATCAACTACTGCTGACTTAATTTCTGAGTCTATTTCATAAGATGTTGTACCTTCAAGCTCATTAACTTCTGTTTCTACAATATCTTCATAACCGTCTACTCTTGTAATGCCCAGATTCCAGCCAAACTTTACAGATTTAGCCTCAAAACCGGCAAAGTTCAACAAGGCCACGGTCTGATTGGCAGTCTGAGCTGTATAACAGTAAACATAAATTGTTTCATCTGCCGGCAGTTTATCTAGGTTTTCAGAAATAGCCTCTGAACCCCAGGGCAAATTATAAGCACCATTAATATGTCCTTCATTATAAACATCTTCTCCTCTTATATCCAGAATAAAAAGATCTTCACCTGCTTTAACCTTTTCTACAAAATTATCCTGTGCAATCATAGCATTATCCTCAGGCAAATTGGCAAAATAATTATTAACTTCATTTTCCACCTTTTCTGAAGCAGCCAGAACAGAACTCACACCAGCAAACCCCACTACAAATACTAATGTAATT
Organism: Halothermotrichaceae bacterium; assembly: GCA_048623215.1. Classification (GTDB taxonomy): domain Bacteria; phylum Bacillota; class Halanaerobiia; order Halanaerobiales; family DTU029; genus JBMCBT01. The sequence continues at coordinate 14,531 of JBMCBT010000016.1, read as the reverse complement.
ATCAGTGACAATACTGTTCTTTTTCTAATCATACTATTACCTCCATTTTATTTGATATAAATACTTTCTTATACTGTCTATGAACCATCCTGAAAATTAACTTTAGTTTCGGTTCCTTCAGGTGTTTCAACTGGAAGAGAACTATCAGCAGACCATTCCACCCAGGCACCGTCATAAATTTTTAAATTTCTATAGCCGGCATTATAAAGGGCAACATAAGTCTGAGCAGCCCTGATCGATGTTTTACAGTACATAATAATAGTTTTATCTGGAGTTATATCCTTATCTCTATAAAGTGTATGAATCTGTCTTACCGGTCTGAAGGTACCATCATCAAAATTATTATACTCATAATTTAGATGAACTGAAGCAGGAATTGTTCCTTCTGTATATTCTTCCTCAGTGCGTACATCCAGTAATACTACATTCTCCCGGGGATTATTAACCTGAGATTTCACTTCCTCTTTAGAAGCTATCAGCTCTTCATTCTTCTTTTCTGTTGTATAATCTACAGCTGTAACCTCTGGTACTGCTGTGGTTTTTATGCCTCCAGCCTTAACCAAGGCCTTTAAACCTCCGCTGATAACTTTAACATCTTCATGGCCAAAAACCTTCATAGTCCACCACAACCTGGACGCATCCATATTATTATTATTATCATAAACAATTACTTTTGAATCCTTGGATATACCTTTTTTCCCCAGTACTTCCCCAACTTTTTTTGCAGAGGCCATTATATTGGGTACAGGAATAAAAGTTGTAATATCACTCCGGCTAATATTTACTGCACCCTCAATATGTTCATTCCCATATGCACTGGATTTTTGTGCATCGACAAGAACTACTTCGTCGTCAGCTATAATGTCCAGGGCTTTCTTAGCACTAATAATAGCTTCTCCTTTTTCTCCTGGTGCCTCTGTAGTTGTACAAGCTGTAAATGTTAAAACTAATGCTGTGATAACTAACAAAAGTATTGATATTTTTCTCACTATTACACCTCCCATACTTTGTGAATTTTATATTGTTAAAATTAGCACAAGCTCTGTATATATTATAACGCATAAACTGCCGTAATAGGTATAGCTTTTAGTTATAGTGTATTTGATTATCTAATGAAGATTAATATTAAATATGATTTCTCTTTACCGTAAGGTAGTCTGAATGGTATAATATTAGTGATTGGAGGTGGTGTTGGTGAGATACTTAAAAAGAATTAAGATAATACATATCATTATCATAATATTCTTTTTTACAAACCTTTTCTTTTTAACAGGTTTTCCTTTCATCCACTCTGATGAAGCCTGGTTAAGTGGACTTTCACGAAATATGCAGCAAAAGAAAAATCTATCCATAACTGAACCGTTTTTTGACCTTTACCCCAGGAATCCTCATGCGATTAAAATATTATTTCACTTAATCCAGATTAGTTTTTTAAAGCTTATGGGTTATAGTATCTTTACCTTCAGGATTATCTCACTTTTAGCAGGCACAGCAGCTTTATATTTATTTTATAAGTTAGCACAAAAATTCACTAATTCTAAAATTCTGGCCAATCTAGCTGCATTAATAATAGGCATTGATATCCAATTCACTTATGCCTCACATTTTGCCCGACAGGAAATTATATTATTATTGATTTTGTTATTTGGCCTATATTACTTCCTATATAAATACAGCTATAAAAATTCTATCCGGCAGGATATTATCATGGGGTTAATCCTGGGGACTGCCGTTGGCATACATCCTAACAGCTTTGTTATTGCTTTACCTTTTATATTTATTTATACCTATAAACTCTTAATTAGTAAAAAAATAAGGCTGTATAATTATATTATATTTATCAGCACTGTAGGATTAATTGCCCTAATTTTTGTGATTATAAGTTTAAGATTTGACCCGGATTTTATATATAACTACTCCAGTTATGGTAAAAGTCTGGGGGTCTTCAGCTCAATTCTTACTAAAATTGACAGACTGGATTACTTTTACCAGAAACTTTTCTATAGAATAAGTGGTACCTATTACACTCCACCTATTAAATTTCAGTTTGTTCTCTTTACACTGGCTCTTATATACTCAATTTTACAATTATTCATCAATAAAAATACGAAAAGAAAAAATAAATATATTATTTTACTGTTAATATTCCTGGGAATAAATATAGGTTATGTAATTATCGGCCGCTACAACCAGACAGGTATAATTTTTATTTTTCCTATCTGTTATCTTTTAATTTTAAATATAATAACCTCTTTTAAAAAAAATTATAGGTATGTTATTATCACAATTATAATAGCTACCCTGGCCTTTAACACAACATCTACTCTTATAACAGATACTCACTTTAATTATAATAATTATCTTACACAAATAGGAAAAGTAGTTGATAAAGATGACCGGGTACTGGCTAATCTAAATTCCGAGTATTATTTTAATAACGGCAAACTGCTTGACTACAGAAATCTAGCTTATCTGGAAGAAAATAATATAAATTTCTCAGAATATATAAGTTCGAATCAAATTGATTATATTATTTATCCAGAAGAAATGGATTTCATCTATAATAATAGACCGGTCTGGAATATTTTATACGGTAATCTCTTTCCCTATTATCAGGATATGAAAAGATTTCTAGAAAATAAGTGCAGATTGGTTTACAGTTTTACAAACAAAACCTATGGAATGCGGATTGCAAGATATGTTGGCAAAAAAAACTGGAATATAAAAATATATAAAGTTAAAAAATAAAGGGATTATAATTTCTCTATAAAAATACAAAAAATATCTGAGTTTTTCTTGAGTTTCTCATATAACTATATAGTATAGATGACTACTTAAATACTGGAGATAGTCTGATACAACTGGATAAATTCTGGACTCATTCGGTCTCTCGGCCTTATTAAATTATTATTTATAATTTCTATGCATCCGGGTTTTTTCCCCATAACTATTATCCTATCAGCCAGGACAATAGCTTCATTTATATCATGTGTTACAAATATAATCGTTTTCTGGGATTCCTGCCATATATTAATCAATAGTTCCTGCAGTTTAGCTCTTGTTTGACTATCCAGACTACCAAAAGGTTCATCCATTAGCATTATTTCCGGATTACCGGCCAGTGTTCTGGCCAGTGCAGCCCTCTGTTTCATTCCACCTGAAAGTTGGTGTGGATAATAATCAAAAACATTGTGCAGTTCCACCTTTTCTAAATAATAACGTGCTATCTTTTTTCTTTCTGTAGAATTCGCACCAATATTTTTTGATTTCAATGCAAAAATAACATTATCCAGAACTGTTTTCCAGGGGAAAAGCTGCCTGAACTCCTGAAATACCATAATTCTATCTGGACAGCTTCCAGCAATTTTTTTCCCGCTCTTATAGACAGCACCTTTTTCAGCTTCTAAAAACCCAGCAATAATTTTTAATAATGTTGTTTTTCCACAGCCGGAAGGTCCCAGAATTGCTGCAAATTCACCTTTCTTAATAGATAAATTTATATTTTTCAGTACAACGTTTTCTTCACTCTGCTGATAACTTTTATAAATATTTTTTATCTCTAAATAACCTTTCATGATTTGATTCCCCACTTATTAACTGTCTGTTCTTCTATTTTATTAAATATAAGGTCTTCAACAAGAACACCAATAATTATAATTAAAATTATTCCGGAAAATACACCGGGCAGATCAAAAAAAACTCTTTTTTGAAAGATAAACCATCCCAGGCCGCCAATACTGTTGATTGCTCCAAAAAGCATCTCAGCACTAATCAAAGCCCTCCAGGATCGGGCCCATCCTATTTTCAGTCCTGCCAAAAAATATGGTAATGATGCCGGTGTCATAATCTGAATTAATATCTGTAATCTGCTTAAGCCGTAATTTTTCCCAACAAGATGATATATTTCTGGAATGGAACTGAAACCAGCCCTCAAATTCAAAACCATTGGCCATAATACAGAGTGAATAATAATAAATAATATAGCCTGTCTACCTGCACCAAACCAGATAAGTACCAGCGGCATCATAGCAATTCCCGGAAGCGGATGAGCAATAGCCACCAGTGTGTCTATTAAACTTGCAGCAGTCCTGGAAAAATGTGCTGCCAGTGATAAAAATAAAGCAAATAATAAACTAATAAATAGACCCTGAATAATCAAAGACAGAGAGAATAATAACTGTTGAGTAAGTTCACCATTAACAAGTGATTCAATAAGAGATAAAGCTATTGCTGATAATGAAGGAAATACCAGAGGTGAAAACCTACCACTCCAGAAAATAATCTGCCAGATTATTGCCAGTAAAATAATCCAACTTATTCTCTGTAATAACTTTTTACTTTTCATAAAAATCTACTTCCCATAACAATTCATCGATTTCAATATCTTCAAACTCTATATAACCAGTCTCCTGCATGAAGGTCATAAATTTTTCCAGTCCTCTTATTTTTGTACTGTAGTCCATACCAGGCCAGTTTATATATTGGTTTATTTCATCTTCAGTCAAATCATAATTATCAGTCAATAATCCTGCAGCTTCACCCGGTTTATCATTAATAAATTCAATAGATTGATGAAGTGATTTTACAAATGCTTCATATAGTTGGGGATAATTATTATAAAATTCTTCTGTAGCAACTCCTACAATAAAGCTAAACTCACCCCCCAGGGCTTCTTTACCACTAAGTATCTGATTAATTCCTTTTTCAGCAGTTTCTTTAAATATATATGGAGGTGAAGTAAAATGAGCTGTTATCTCTTTTCTAGAAAGCAGGGCATTCATCCCATCTGGATGGGCCATTGTAACAAGTTGGTTATCAAACCTGCCTGCATTGCCAAATTCTCTCTTGGCTGCCATGGCCAGTAAAATGTGCTGAATACTACCTGGCTGAGGTAGAGCAATACGGTCATTTTCACTTATATCTGACAGTGTATTTATATCCTTCTTATTTGTCATTAGACCCAGGGGACTCATAGAAAGTCCACTTATTATTTTCCAATCCATGCCTTTATCTTTTCCTATTAGAAATGGTGGAATAGCCATAAAACCTATATCAACTTCACCAGCTAACATTGCCTCTCTAATAGCAGCAGTATTAGCCAGCTTTTTCCATTTAATATTTATATTCCCTGTATTTTGGTCAAGTATATTTTTATTTTTCATAATTTGTATCGGAGCATAGGCCAGGCCGTACTGATTGGCAATAGTAACAGTCTTTTCCTCTTTATTAGTTTCACAACTAATTAACAAAAATATTGATATAATCATTACCAGCAAAAAGGCTATCATTTTCTTCATATTAATACTTCCTTTCTATAAGTTCCTATCTAAATTTGCAATTAATTTATAATCCTTTTTTATGATAAATTATCTCTCATAATATTTTCAAGTAGTAAATTAAAGCACTTCCCCCAATTCTCTAAGTATCAAATTTCTATCAGTCTTATCGTATATTTTAAGATTATCATAAGCTTTCTTAATATTTTCTTTTAACTTATCTTTATTATCTGCTTCCACAATAAAATATCCAGCTCTCTCAGTAGCATTTTTTATATTTCCAATCTTATCTCCTCTGTCAAAATTAAAACCTGCCCGGGTAACACCCTGTACCTTTATTAATTGGTCACTAGTACTCATCCTGTCTATCTTCCCCGGCCTGGCAAAAAATAACTGTACAGAAAGCCAGTTTTCATTACTGAGTATATCATAATCCTGCAGTTGTCTACTTTTTATCTTATATCCCAGTGATAAATCTATCATTAAATCTATAATATCTATTCCAGTCAAATCAGGCATAAAATCTCCTTCATATGCCCCACCTATACGGCAGGCTATTTCATTTACTTTTATTCCTTTATCACCAATCAACATTTGAAAATATATAGGCCCATTTTCTATATTAAAACTTTTAACTATTTTTTTAGATATTTCTTTTATTTCCCGGTAATGGCTTCCCAGAAAAGCAGAAGGAAAAATATGGGCTGTACATATTCCAATATGTAATGAATTCTCATAGGTAATACGGTCTGTTATAGTCAAAATTTTTAAGTTTCCATCATTCACCCATCCACTGACCGTAATCTCTTTACTTTCATAATACTCTTCAAGCAGTATTTCCTTTTCCCGGGAAAATTGTAAAACCTCAGAAAACATTTCTCTTATTTCTTGTGGAGAATTCAATTTAAAAACTCCACGCTGACCCTGGCTGTCCAGGGGTTTAATAACTACAGGAAACTTAATACTACTCAGTTCATCCAAAGAAAATTGTTTGTTTAATATTTTAAAATTGACTGTAGGAATGTTGTTTTTCTGAAATTTTTTTTTCATATCCCGTTTATTTGTAACAGCTTTTGCTGTTTCAAGAGACAAAAAGAAAGGAAGATTTAAACTTTCTGCTACTTCTGCAGCTGTATATACAGGCTGGTCTGTTCCTACTGTCATAATACCATCAATATTATATTTGGCAGCAACTGCCTTATTACCTTCTATATCAAAAGTGCTTACTGTTTCACCATGATCTGCATGAATTTTACCCGGGGCATTTTCATAATAGTCAGATACAATTACTTCATGCCCTTTTTTTTTGGCTTTTTTGATAGCACTTAACTGACCACTGCCTCCACCAAGAATCAGTAATTTCATAATAATATAACTCCCTGGATAATATATTTTTATAAAAACGCAATAAGACTTTACTTTTTTCAAAACTTTTATTATTTTAAAATCCTACTTTTTCTGAAATTATAAACTGCGGCTTTTTTGAGCTGAGTATTTTTAAAAAAGGAAAATTGCCGTGATAAATATATAGTTTAATAAACAACCTGGCCAGTTTTATAAATGTATAATTTGATTTGCCGTGTTTACGGCTTTTATGACTAACATATATATTACCGATATTATCTGTATGTTTTAAAATAATTACTGAAATATAAACAAATGCAGATTTTTCTTTTATTATTTTTTTAATAATTTTTCTGGTCATTATTCTAAAACTACTAACCCTGATATCAGATTTTTTCGGAGTAATTAAACCAAATAAAATATTAGTTATCTTTGATCCCAGTTTTCGGTATAAATTATAATCTCTATCTTCTGGTATACCATAGACTACTTCATACCCGTTCTTAATAGTATTATATAATTTCACTATATCTTCCGGCCTATGCTGTAGGTCATCATCGAGTGTCACTACATAATTACCGCTTATATAATTAAAACCGCAGATTAATGCATTCTGCTGGCCGAAATTTTCAGCAAGTCTAATTACTTTGACTCTATTATCTTTTTTATGTAATTTGAGCATCTGTTTATAACTTTTATCAACACTATGATCATCAACCATTACAATCTCAAAATCATCAGTTATTTTTTGTATTGTACTAACCAGTCTTTGATATAATTCGACCAGAGAGTCTGCTGCATTATAAACAGGTATTACTACTGAAATACTATTTCCCATTCTTATAACTCCTCAAAAACATCTACAATATTATTTAGTATATATGTTAACTGCTCATCAGTAAGTTCAGGGTATAAAGGCAGTCTCAAAATAGTAGCACTAATTTGCTCTGTTATTTCTAAATCTTCAGCTTTATAACCCAATTTTTTACCCATAGGAGAGCTATGTAGTGGAATATAATGAAATACTGCCGAAATACCTTTACTCTTTAAACTATTTAAAACAAAATCTCTTATTTTTCTATTATTAAATTTTAAATAAAAGATATGATAATTAGCATCTCTATTTTCTGGAATACAGGAAATACTATCAAGAAAAGAACGATTTAAAAAATATTTTAAATTATTATAATATCTTTTATATATTTTTTTACGCATTACCTTAATCTTGTCCATATCTTCAAGCTGAGCATAAAGTACAGCCATTAGTATATCAGAAGGCAAATAACTTGAGCCTCTGTCAACCCAGGAGTATTCCTCTACTTCTCCCCTTAAAAAACATGCTTTGTTTGTTCCCTGCTGTCTTATAATTTCAGCCCTACCTTTAATAGTATTACTGCAGTTATTTAATATCAGTGCTCCCCCTTCACCACTTACATAATTTTTACTGCCGTGAAAACTATAACAGCCAAAATTTCCGATTCCACCAAGGTATTTATTCTTATAACTAGCATTAACCCCCTGCGCCGCATCCTCAATTATATATAATTGATGCTTTTCAGCCAGATATAAAACTTTATCCATTTCACAACCTACTCCGGCATAATGCACCGGTATAACCGCTTTTGTTTTCTCTGTAATCTTTTTTTCAATATCAGCAGGATCAATATTAAAAGTATTTTCTTTTACTTCAGCAAATACAGGTCTTGCTCCTTGATTAATTACAGCATTAGCTGTTGAAGGAAAAGTAAAAGAAGGCATAATTACTTCATCGCCTTCTTGAAGCTCAATTAATTCTACTGCCATTTCCAGAGCATGGGTACCTGAAGAAGTCATAAAAACTTTATCCAGGGAAAACTTATTTTCCAATAATGAGGTTACCTTTTTAGTATAATAACCTTCCCCACTAAGTTTTCTTTTTTCAAGCACATCTTCTATATATTTTTTTTCTTTTCCCGTCAGGTAAGTCCTATTAAAGGGTATTTGCATTTTTAAACCCCTATCCTTTTTAACAACATATATTATTTCCTATTTTTTTAAATCCTTCAATAAATTCGCGAGTTTCACTATTCAATATTTTAGATGATTTATTGATCATAAATACATTATAGTCCAGATTATAGTCTTTAATCCTGGATATCTGTAATTTATTGTCCAGATATTCTTCTTTTACTGCATCATAGGGAACAAAAGCCAGCCCATATCCTCTTTTTACAAGTGTTTTTATTGCCTCTGTAGTTTCCAACCTGGCAATTACATGTAAATCTTCAAGCTTATGTCCCAGATTATTTAACCCCTCTTCCAAATTCTCTTTTATTATACATTCTTCTTTTAGTATAATCAATGAGTGGTTTAAAACTTCTTCTAAACAAATCTTTTCAGAAATTTCATAATCTTTTGGTGAAATTAAAACTACTTTTTCTTCAATTACATTATGACTTACTAATTTTTTTTCATAAGGATGCCTGGTAATAAAGCCTACCTCACATATATCGTTTAATATATCTTCTTCAATTTCATCTGAGGAACCTGATATCAGATTATAATTATGAGAGGGAAAATTATCTTTCATAGTTAGTAATGCACAGGGTAAACAGTAGGTAGCAATAGCAGAATCAGCCTCTATTTTTATCTCACTATTTTGCTGTCCTGTAAGTCCATTAATCATCTTATTATAAGTCCTTATTATATTATCAGCATATTTCAATACAATTTCTCCAGCCTGAGTCAGCTTAACGCCCCTATTACTACGCACAAAGAGTTTCTGGCCCAGAGAATTTTCTAATTTTTGAATCTTTTGACTTAAAGCAGGTTGAGAAATATGAGTTTTATCAGCAACCTTTGATATGCTTTTAATCTCAGCAATCTTTTTAAAATACTCCAGACATTCGATATCCATAGCTTACACTCCTCTTTTATTACTAAAGATTTTTGTAAAGATGACGATATCTTGAAAGTATAATATATAATACACACAAAAATAAAATGAACTCTATTTTATAGTAATTTTCTATTTTTCTTCTTGAAATCTATTTATTTCTACATTTTATTATATTATATTTGAGCTGGTATAACAAGTTCTTATAGCAAATATTAATTTGCTGCTTTGAATTTATTCTCTCCAGTACTTCTCAATATTAGTCCGGCAGGTAAATACACATGGAGAGTCTGCAGCTACTCCAACAGCCTATTCATTGGAAAATACATTCTTTTATACTATATTTCATCATTATCTAAATGTTTTGAAATAAAATGTGTATCAAAATTACCTTCCCGGAAATAATCGTTGCTCAATATCTTCCTATGAAAAGGAATCGTGGTTTTAATACCGTCTATAATTGTCTCGGACAGTGCCCTATCCATTCTATTTAAAGCTATTTCACGGTTTTCACCCCAGACAATTATTTTAGCCAGCATTGAATCATAAAATGGTGGCAGAAAATATCCTGGGTATACACCACTTTCAATCCTTACCCCAATTCCACCTGGAACAATAAGGTTTTCTATTTTCCCCGGTGAAGGCATAAAATTTTTTTCAGGATCCTCAGCATTAACCCGACACTCAATTGCTGCTCCCTCCAGTTTAATATCTTCCTGTCTTACCTCTAATTTTTTACCCATAGCTATTTCAATCTGCTCTTTAACAATATCAATACCGGCAACCCATTCAGTAACAGGGTGCTCAACCTGAATTCTGGTATTCATCTCTATAAAGTAAAAATTTTTATCTTTATCAAGAAGAAATTCCACAGTTCCGGCATTAAAATAATCTACAGCCTGAGCAGCCTTAACTGCAGCTTTACCCATTTCTTTTCTCAATTCTGGTGTCAAAGCCGGTGATGGTGCTTCTTCAATCAATTTCTGATGTCTTCTCTGTATCGAACAATCCCTTTCACCTAAGTGAATTGCATTACCATGCTCATCAGCCAGAATCTGGAACTCTATATGACGCGGCTCTACAATATATTTCTCAAGATAAACTGTATCGTTTCCAAAAGCTGCCTGAGCCTCAGTTTTTGCAGTCTGAATCATCTTTTCAAAATTTTCTGGCCCATCAATAATACGCATCCCTTTACCTCCACCACCGGCAGCAGCCTTAACAATTAGTGGATAGCCGATTTCTTCTGCTTCTTCCTGTACTTCTTCTTTAGAAAAATCTTCTTTGGTGCCGGGTACCACTGGCACCCCGGCTTTTATCATTGTCTCTCTTGCCATTGCTTTATCTCCCATTAAGCCAATGGCATTTGAAGTTGGCCCAATTAATTTAATATCACTATCTTCACATACTTCTGCAAAATGTGGATTCTCAGATAAAAATCCATAGCCAGGATGGACAGCATCAGCTTCTGATACCGCGACAGTACTCATTATATTAGGTATATTTAAATAACTATCCCCTGACTTTGCCGGCCCAATACAGTATGCTTCATCAGCCAATTTGACATGTAAAGCATCTTTATCTGCTTCTGAATATACTGCAACTGAAATAATGCCCAGTTCTTTTAATGCTCTAATAATCCTGACAGCTATCTCTCCTCTATTGGCAATCAATACTTTATTGAACATCTTTACTCCTCCCCATATTTTGAACTATAAAACTTTATTATCTCATAAACTTAAATCATAATATAAACAACCGGAATCAATAGACATAATAGATTAGGTATAATATAATCGATTATATTTTAGGAAGTGCTAATCTTAAATAGAGCCTGTCCGTATTCTACCGACTGGCCGTCCTTAACAAGAATAGAAACTATTTCTCCTGTTTCAATTTGAATTTCTGAAATATCGGTTTCTTCAAGGTGTTCAAGCAGTCTTTGACTTTGTTAATATCCATGCTTTCTCCTCGGATGAGAACCAAAAGTACCTTCACTGGCAAACCCTAAAGATTTACCAGTTAAATTCAAGGCTCCCTCAGTCTTATGTTTTGCTGCTTCCAACTGGTTTCCCATTCTATCAATTTCATTAAACCAGGCCTTCCCCCTTAAAGAATTACATGACATCTAATTGATATCACTCTTCATTCTTTATCAATTATTCTAACATCTTCTATGTAGATAATTCCTGCATATTTGGAATGTAAGTATTTTTTATATATTTTCTCCGTAATCTCAATTGCCTCTTCTTCCTCCTGAATTATTACTTCTATTCTGATATTCTCACCAAATCTACTTAGACCTCCTGATATAGATCTAATATCTCTGTCTCCCTGTCCAGAAACATCTTTATATATAGTGTAAGCATTAACACCCATAGATTCCAGATATTTTACTATACGCGAACATACTACCCTTTCTGTAATTATGACAACTTTTTCTGCTCTGATTAACATTACATTAACCCTCCTATTAATATTTTATTATTGCTGCACTAACTGAATGCGCTAACCCGAATCACTAAACTATGACACCATAAGTGCAAATTGATAATATAACGGTATTCCCAGCATTATATTAAAAGGAAAGATAATCCCCAGACTCATCCCAAGTGCTAAAGACGGGTTTGCATCAGGGAAAGTACTTCTCATTACTGCTGGTGCTGAAATATAGGATGCTCCTGCTGCTAAAGCCGCAAATACTGTAGCGCCCCCGGAACTTAAGCCAATAAACGTAGATATCAGTATTGCCATAATACCCTGTATTGGAGGCATTAATAAAGCAATTATAAATGTAATGGGTTTTACATTCTTAAGTTCTGATATCCTTGAACCGGCAAGAATTCCTATATCTAGCATAAATATTGTAAATATACCCTGAAATGCATTATCGTAAAAGGGCATAAGGTCTTTCGTACCTTTAGTACCTGCCAGTAAGCCAATTAAGAGACCACCAATTATTAACACCGTTGATTTAGATGTTAATGATTCTCGGATAATATTTATTATACTATATTCATCATCTGTAGATTTCTTCTTCAAACCGGCATGCCCCAGAGCAATCCCTGTTATTAAAGCTGCCGTATCCATAAAGGGATACAATGCCGGTACAAACTCTTCAAAACTTGCTCCCATTCTACCAAGAAAAACTATAACTGTGGTCAGAGTTACACTACTACATGCGCCATAATGACCCCCGATAGAGCCGGCATTTGCTGAGTCAAAACCTAACTTTAACATAATAAAATAAACAGCTAAAGTAATTATGATTCCCACCGTTATTGATGAAATCACCGGTACTATTACTCCTAGTATTCCTGTCTTACTAACTGCTATACCCGCTTTTAAACCAATAGAAATTAATATAAACATTGTTAAAGCTGTTCCCATAGAATTGGGTATTTCTAAATCAGATTTAATTAATGTTGCGATTACTCCCAATATAAAAAACATTATTGCCGGGGACATTATGTTACTCAAAGCCACTTCTAATGAAATCATTTGACCACCTCTTATCTTATTTTGTTATATTCTTCTAAAATAGAAGTCTTAAATCTATGAGCATTAAAAAAAACCGGCTTTTCCATATAAACACATAAAAATCACATTCGTTTATATTGAAAATAGTCGGTTTATCATTAACTGCCTATTTAAAATTAAATAAGCCTTCAAAGATCTCCCTCGTTCTAACTCTACTGAATCTACTTAAAACTTGCTGAAAATAATGGCCTGTTTCAATCTAAATATTAAAGTCCTAATTTGTATTTTCACATGGACAATATATTTATTATCCATATGCTCATACAAAGCATCTCCAATATTTATATTGATAACCAACACATATATTATCTCTATAAATAAACTTTATAAGCATTTTAACATACTGTGTTTTAATTATCACCTTTTGACATTATTATATTACTTCACTCTGATAAAGAATTATCTATAATTTTATTTAATGATATTATTATTATCTTTTCTCCTGTTCTTGTATCAACATCAGAATATAAATTAATTATGCTGGCGGGAATGACATCTTCTATCATTTTTCTAAAAGTATCAGTCTCATGTTCAAAGATCATTGTTCTATAGTTTTTAATTAATTCGCTACCACTTGTACTTTGAGCTAATTTTATTTCTGAAGAGCTCAAGAAGCCTTTCATTCTTATAATAATTGTATTTTCATTGATAATTGTCTTGATCTTTTTTGGCTTTTTGCCTATAATCTCAGTTTCAAATTTGAATACTACCTTACTTATTTTATTTTCAATCTTGATACTGCTCATAAAACCCTCCTCCATTTTTACTTATATTTCTTATTCCTCTTCTTTGTACTTCTAATATTAGATATAATAATATGATTGCATTTAAACCTGGTAGTCAACTACAACTCTCTTTTCAATTACTTTGCGGACAAATTCTACTACTTTTTGATGTTCAGAATGCACCTGGTATTTATTTAATGATTCTTGATTATCAAACTCAGAATACAATACAATGTCAAATGAGGCTTCACTATCATTAATGTTTAATCCAACTTCCATAGTATTCAATTCTTCAATTTTTTCAGTTAATTTTTCTAACATTATTTTTATTTTTTTTGCATTATTACTCTTTTCTTTACCCTCGGCCAGTTCTTTTAATTTGAACATAACAATATGTTTTATCATTATTTTTACCTCCAATACTTATTTGCTAAATTTAAATATTTTTTTAAATAAAGATTAAGAAATTCTTTCTATTTTATACTATTTTAAAAATCAAAGACTAAATCTTCTAGTGAAATAAACCCAGAAATATATCTTTCTGTCTTTTCTATAACTTGAAAACTTGACTTTGTTTTTAATTGATCTATTAAATTTTTATTTATTACTGAAACAAGTAATTTTTCAGACTTTTGATCATATTCAACTATCAACTATATCACCCCTGAAAAAATGTCTTTTATCACCAGTAACATTTTTCATAGTTCAATTAATAATTAATAGAGTAGGACCAGTCTTTCGACTGGGACCCCTCGTCAAACTGCACGTACG
>JBMCBT010000015.1:0-32316 GCA_048623215.1 Halothermotrichaceae bacterium | reverse complement strand
AAGAGTAAAAACATAAGAAATACCAGTTACAATACGTTCCCTGTAAAACACTGATAAAACCAGACCTACTTTTTTCGGCTTTAATCCCCTCTCATAATCCAACAAATTATATCCCCTAAATATAAAACGGAGATAATAAATTAAAGAAACCACACTTAAAAATACTGTTAATAACCCTGCAAAATAATGTCCTGCTTCTATAAAAGCAGTTATAATAAAAAATTTGCTAAAAAAACCCGGCAGAGGTGGAATACCTACCATTGCCATAGCCGAAATAATAAAAGATACAAATATCCATTGATTATTATAAGCAACACCAGCAAAATCAGCAATATGACGGCTACCAGTATATTGCAAAAGATACCCTACAACAATAAATAAAGTAGTTTTCATTAATAAATGACTAATAACATGAAGTAATCCACCATAAAATCCGGGAGCTGTATTTAAAACAAGAGCCGCTATAATAAGGCTAATATGGCCAATTGAAGAAAATGCCAATAATCGTTTAATATCATCCTCCCTAAAAGCAAGGAAATGACCAATAGTACTGGAAATTAAAGATAGGTAAAATATAAAATACTTTAAATTGATAATATTTAAAAAAACCGAATCTGTAATCTGCCAGAATATCCTGATAAAAATATAGATATAAACTTTAACTAAAATACCTGATAGCAGAGCAGATATAGGTCCTGGTGATGTACTATATGCCTTGGGACGCCAGAAATGGAGAGGAAATACTCCAAGCTTAATAAAAATAGATGTCAAAAAAAATACAATAATAGTCCCCTGCATTAATCTATGCATCTGAGTAAATTTATTCCCGATAATGTTC
Organism: Halothermotrichaceae bacterium; assembly: GCA_048623215.1. Lineage (GTDB taxonomy): Bacteria > Bacillota > Halanaerobiia > Halanaerobiales > DTU029 > JBMCBT01. The sequence continues at coordinate 31,478 of JBMCBT010000015.1, read as the reverse complement.
ATATTAAGTGTTCCCAAATTGTAATATATCAAAAATACTGCAGTCAAAAAAAATAATCCACCGAGAACCCCATAAAGAAGATATTTAAAAGCAGCTTCAGAAGCTTCTCTGTTTCTACGAAATGTAACCAGTGCAGCAGATGTTATGGTAATTAATTCTATAAAAACATATAAATTAAAAACATCACCTGTCAACACTGCTCCCTGCATAGCTGCCAGCAAAAGAAACATAAGTACATAATATTTACCTTCATGATGACCAATAAAACCTATTGAATATAAAATTATTAAAAATAATATCACACTTACAAGGGTAGAAAAGAACAAGCCTAAACTGTCAAGTCTTAGTGCTATTCCCAGGTTAGAAGCCCATCCACTCATATTATATATTATAGATAAATTACCTGCTAGCATTCTCTGATAATTTCCGCTAAATAATAATATACTCAAGACTAATTCTGTTATAATTGATGATACAACCAGTACTTTTCTAATTTTTTTATAAATTATATCAACAACTGGTATTAAAAATGCAGTTACCAGTGGTATTAATATTAGAAATATAAAATTCAGCTCCATTAATCACGCAGTCCTTTCAAATAATCAAGGTTTATACTATGAGCAGATTTATTAATTTCTATAATAAGGGTTAAGAGAAAAGCTGTAGTACTGGCACCAATAACAATCCCAGTTAAAATCAGTGCCTGAGGAACAGGATTAACTACATCCACACCTTCTGCCCCTTTTTTAAGAATAGGAAGAATACCACCTCTATAATTAACGGCAATAACCCAAAAAAACAGCGCAGTCTCAATTATATTTAGCCCAATAACTATTTTTATAAGATTTTTCTTTATCAATATTGTATAAAATCCCAATATAAATAACAGTATAAAAACAAAATTATACAGCATGGTAATCACTCCTCAACATATGTTTTCTGTATCATAGTATAAAATATAATTGCTAATCCTGCACCAACCTTGAAACCAATACCAATATTAATATATGGTATACTTCCGGCACTTATCAATGATCCGATTGCACCTTCAGTAGGATTGATATTGCTCAAAAAATAACCCCCAGTGTAAATACCTATACTACCAAAAAGAACAAAAAGCAGTGCTCCACCTGTCTCAAGAATTGTTTTTAGACGGGGACTATATTTTTCATAATCATAAGCACTCCCATAAACAATACTAAAAATAATAGATATAGTACCAAATATAACACCTCCCTGGAATCCACCACCAGGAGAAAGATGCCCGTGGGTTATTACATATAAAGCATATAAAAACACAAAAGGTGTTAATATACCAAAAGTTCGTTTTACTATAAAAGATAACCCTTTTGAAGAAACAGGTAATGTTTTAAAAGAAAGTATTAGTACAATTGCACTTACAGCTGCAAAAATAACACTGCTTTCTCCCAGTGAATCAAAAGCACGATAATCATATAAAATAGAAGTAACCAGATTCAATGAACCTGTTTCCTTTACACCATTATTTATGATATGGCCTGCAGTACTGTCAGCAGTAATTTCCTGTTCTGGTACAAAAGAAAAATTTACAAACAAGGTAAGACCCAGCAGTATTAAAACAATTGTGACATAAAACTCTTTCCTTTTTAGGGCAGTATATTTCTTAAAGAGTTTTTTATACATTTCAATCCTCCTCTCTGGGAATATAATTTTTCTTGCCTGACCTTACCTGACTAACTGCTGTCATGAAAATAGCTGTATTAAGGCCTGCACCTATTACTGCCTCAGCAAGTGCTACATCCGGTGCTTTATATACCAGATACAGTGCAGTCAAAGAGATAGAAAAAACAGAAAGACAGATAATAGATATTAACTCCTCCTTAAAACTAACTGCCAGAAAAGCGGAAATAATAAATAAGAATATTAATAAATATTCCAGAATTATCATTATCTTTCTTCACCTCTTTCCAGATATTTCGAATATTCATCTACAGTGTTTATTTTAGGTAAAGCAATTTTTTTCTTATATGAAGCCCTGGCAATAGCATGTGTAGCCATTGGATTTGATGCCAAGAAAAAAAGACTTATTAGTAATATTTTTAAACTTAAGTAAAATTTCCAGACATAAATAGCTATACCAAAAGTAATTAACACCGCACTAATAGTTAATACTACGGCAGCCGCATGAATTCTAGTATATACATCGGGAAACCTAATTAAACCTATTACAGTTATAACAGCAAATACTGCTCCTGCTGTCATCAATATATATGAAATTATAAGCCTTAACATTATTTATACAACTCCTTATGTTCAAAAAACTTTGAAAAAATTAAAATATCCACAAATAATAATACAGCATAACCTAAAACTATATCAATTAAAAGTTCCATATTATAATAAAGTCCAGTTAATAACATTACAATTGACATAAATATACCTATAGTATCAGCAGCAACTAACCTATCAGTTATAGTTGGCCCAGAAACTAGTCTATAAAGTGTTATTATAGATAAAATCACAAAAAAAACTGCCATTCCAATTATCATTTAAAAATCACATCCAGCCACCCCTCAAATTTTTCTATAATCTCTTTTTTTGCTTCCGCTTCTTCCCTGGTTTTAACATTAATCCAATGAATATAGTAGACCCTTTCAGTTTTATCAAAGTCCAGAGTAAGAGTTCCTGGTGTTAATGTTATTAGATTAGCAAGTATAGTAATAGCTGAAACATTTGTTAATTTTGTCTTAACTTTTACTATACCAGGGGTAAAAGTTGGATTTCTTTTAAAAACATATCTGGAAACATTAACAGCTGAAACCAGTGCCTCATAAAAAAACACCGGGATAAAGAAAATAACTAAAATGATACGCCTTATAACATTTACCGGATTAAGTTTATGATTTGAAGTACGCAATAACATATCTCCAAACAGGTAAGTTGCCAGTAATGCAGCTATTGTACCGACTATAGCAACATCTATTGTAACTTTTCCTGCAAAAATAAACCAAACAGTCAATATTATTATAAATGAAAACAATTTTTGCCTCATAATAACCTCTCCATTTTTGCTTTCCTATTGTCACTTTATATTATAACTAAAACAAACACAAAAAACCAGGATAATCCTGGTTTTTATACGATAAAAAATTATTTTTTTTAATTTAACCTATTCTATCAATTATTTCCTGCTGATATTTTGCCGAACTGTGTTTATCTATTTCGTCAGTTATATTATTGGGAAAACATATTTTATTATAGAATGTTAATTGGTTAATCTCCGTATAATCTTTTAATTTAAAGGTTATTCTTTCTACAAAACTTTTGACATCATTATTATCTGTATAAGGGAGTAAAAATAAATACTCATTCCTATTTAGTGTATATATATGATCAATACTCCTGGTCAGGCTTATTACTTTCTCCTTTTTTATAATATTATCTGAAACAAAACCAACCCTTATTATTAAAAAAGGAAGTTTAGAACGTATACTGCGTTTAATTTCACTTAATAATTCAACCTTAAAGAAATTAAATTCATCTCTATACTCATTTTGTTCATCTATTAACTTTCTCTGCTTGGGATTAGCTATCTCTTCATCATCAATTTCAAGATAATGCTTTATCTTATTCAGAAGATTTTCTTTTTCAAAAGGTTTAACAATATAATCATTAGCTTCAAGTTCAAAAGCTTGCAAAATCGTATCTTCACTTTTATCAACACTGACAATCATTACAGGAATAGTAGGATATTCTTCCCTCAAAAAGGGTAGTACTTCCAGACCATTCTTTCCATTAATAAACACATCTAATAATATCAAATCCATATCTTTTATTTTTTTATCTTCAGAAAATTCATCTTTTTCTAATAGGGATAAGTCATTAGCTTCATAAACATTCATTCCCTTTTTTTCAAGAAACATCTTGATTGATTTTCTAAAAAAAGCCGAATCATCTACAGTTAAAATATTAGCCGCCAATTCAATACCTCCAACCTTTTTTTATTATATAATAAATACTTAATATTAATTACACTATATATCTTTCGTGAAAACTAATTAAATTCCTTTATATTCCTTATTTTTTTAAAATTTATATTTTAATTTAATATCCAGTAATGCCTGAGATATATTTTTCATCTTCAATCCATTTTTTTACTTTAATTACAGTATAACTGTTAGCTGTATTTCTTACATAAACATTTTCAATACCACTATTAATAATTAATTTCTTGCAAAGATTGCAGGGTTCTGTATCACATATAACAGTCCCGTCACCGGCATTTACTCCCACCAGATATAAATCAGCCCCTATTGTTTCCATTCTACTGGCTGATAAAAGTGCATTCTGCTCGGCATGAACACCAGCACACAACTCATATTTTGTCCCCCTGGGAACATTCATCTTTTTTCTAATACATATTCCCTTTTCATTACAATTAATAGACTTTCGTGGGGCACCATTATATCCTGTGCTAATTATTTCATCATTGTTTACTATTACAGCACCATATTTTCTACGCAGACAGGTACTCCTGGCCAGAACCGATTCAGCAATATCCAGATAATAATTTCTTTTATCTATTCTTTTCATATCTATCACTCACTTTTTATCAAAAATTATTACAATAGCTTTAATATATCTCCTAACTACTTTAGATATAATCTAATTATTATATTCCTGTGCCCGGAAAAACTGTCCTGAACCTTCATCTTTTTCAAGAAGAGCGGGTACCAGAGCTCCCGGTATAACAGACTCCACACTATTGGGTGCATCCGGTCCTCCCAGATCAGTCCTTATCCAGCCTGGATCAAGTAGATTCATTAAAACATTTTTCCCTTCCAATTTTACTGCCATATCTTCCACATATTTATCAACAGCAGCCTTAGAAATTGCATAAGGAGTTAATTCTGGTTGATCCTGTATACCTGAACTTACATTGATAATACGTCCAAAACCACGTTCTTTCATTCTCGGTAAAATAATATCACATATTTTAATTGGAGAAATAATATTAACGTTAAAAAGAAGTTGATATTCTTCGACAGGTGTCCTAAAATCTTCTCTCCATTTACCCTGTACTGCCGCATTATTATAAAGAATATCTATACCACCGGTCAGCTCCTCTGCCTTAAGAGCCATTTTCTCAGCTGCTTCAGGTACAGCAAGGTCTGCTTCTAAAGAAAACACTTTTAACCCTTCTTTTTTTAACTCTTCTTCTATTTTACGGGTATGTTCTTTACTACGGCTGTGGAGAACTATATTACATCTCCTCTCAGCAAGAGCTCTGGCAATTTCTCTACCTATACCGCGGCTGGAACCTGTTACAAGCGCCCATTTTCCTGCAATTGATATCATATTTTGACTCCTTTCATTTTAAATACCACTATTTTATTTATAAAACTTATGTAGCCGTACTTTATTATAAATTCTATATTTGTTTATTAAATCCTTTTTTCATATCTTTTAAATTAATGTATATTATATATTATAGTATTTCTATTATTTCCTGCCCGGGAGGTAAGTTATGAAATTAGTAAAGCCAGGTATACAAAAACTAATTATAGTCTTAAGTATACTTACTATATCTTTTATAAACCTACAATCTGTTTCAGCATATCCCTGTAAATGTCATCAGGATAGGACGCTCAAATTATGCCGTCCTTATATGAAAGGTTCAGATGTTCTGGCTGTACAACAGCAGCTGCAGAGATTAGGTTTTTACAGCGGAAATCTGGATGGAATCTATGGTAATAAAACAGCTCAGTCAGTAGCAGAATTGCAAAAAACATATTATATAAACGATAGCGGTATAGTGAATCAACAGACCTGGAATCTACTGGGAAAAGCAGCAAATACTTTAGCTGTTAATAGTAGAAATGAAAAACCTGAGGGAAAACTAACGATTACAATTAACCTATATCAGCGAACTCTAATTCTTTATGAAGATGGCGAAGCATATAAAATATATCCAGTGGCTATTGGTAAAAAAGAAGAGCCTTCTCCTGTTGGAGAATGGAAAATAATTAACAAATATGAAAGAATTGTAGAAGGCCCCCTGGGCACACGCTGGATGGGATTAAATGTACCCTGGGGAGTATATGGTATCCACGGAACCAACAAACCCTGGCAGATTGGTACTGCTGCCAGCAGCGGCTGTATAAGAATGCATAACCAATATGTTGAGGAATTATTTGAATGGGTACCAGTTGAGACACCTGTTAATATAATCGGTAAAAAACCTGAAATTATATTAAATAAAATTATTAAACCAGGACAAAAAGGGAAAATAGTAATGAAATTACAGGAAGAACTGCGTCAGGCTGAATATTACCCCGGCTATCTTGATGCATCTTATGGAGAGTTGACAGCAAACGCAGTTCGAGAACTGGAAACACAGTTTGGCCTGAAGGTAGACGGTATAGCAGACCTTAATCTAATAAAACTATTAAAACAAATTAACAGTAAATAACCTTTTATCTTTCTTCCATTACATGCTGTAATCCCTGGCCGAATAAACATAATACATGATCATCATCAAGGGAATAATAAACTGACCGACCCTCTTTACGAAACTTAACCAATTTTTTATTGCGCAACACTCTTAACTGATGAGAAATCGCTGAAGCACTCATCTCAAGCAATTCAGACAAATCACAGACACATAGTTCTCTTTCTTTCAGAGCATAAAGTATTTTAATCCTGGTAGGGTCTCCTATGGTTTTAAATAATTCTGCCAGATTATAAACAACATCATCATCTAATTTATTATTTTTCATTATCTGAACTACCTGCTGATTCGGATTAAACACCTCACACACATCACATATATTTTTTGACTCTGCCATGGATTACAACTCCTTTTAGTATGCATAATACTATTATTAGTTATTCAGGATAACACTTTATGATTCCTTTTTTTATTCAAAGATATTCCTGCTTATACGCATAGAATTAAGTACAGCCAGCAGGGCAACACCCACATCTGCAAAAACTGCTCCCCACATATTAGCCATACCGAGAACACCCAATAATAGCACAATACCTTTGACACCTAAAGCCATAATAATATTCTGCCAGACTATCTGCCTTGTTTTACTGGCAGTATCAATAGCAGTAACCAGTTTTTCTGGTTCATCAGTCATTAAAACAATATCTGCTGCTTCAATGGCAGCATCAGAACCAAGCCCTCCCATAGCTACACCAATATCAGCCCTGGCCAGAACCGGCGCATCATTAATTCCATCTCCTACAAACACCAATTTTTCATTTTTCTTAGTTTTACCTAATAATTTCTCTACTATCTTAACTTTTTGCTGTGGTAACAATTCTGCATAATATTCATCAATTCCCAGGCTATCTGCAGTACTTTCAGCAACAGTTTGCCTGTCACCAGTAAGCATTGTTATTTTTTCTATGCCGGCCTTTTTCAGTTTTCTAATTGCACTTTGGGAATCAGCTTTCAAGCTATCTTTTATTACTATATGACCAGCATAAATATCATCTATCACTACATGAACGATAGTACCATCAGCAGTAGCCTTACTGTAATTTATATTTTCGCTTTCCAGTAATTTAGAATTTCCAACCAGTACTTTCTGCCCATCAATAACAGCTTTTATCCCGTGTCCAGAAATCTCCTGGTAGTCCTCTATTTGTTTGCTGTCAAATTCATTATAATATTTATTGTCCTTTCTCTCCTGTACAGCTTTTACTATTGACTCTGCTATCGGGTGAGTAGAATGCTTTTCAGCCAAGGCAGCTTTAAATAGAAGTTCATCTTCATCAATCTCACCGACTGCTTCAATGCTGCTAACAGCAAATTCGCCTTCAGTCAAAGTCCCGGTTTTATCAAAAACAATATGATTAGTATTATTTAGTGCTTCCAGATAATTTCCGCCTTTGACTAAAACCCCCTGCCGGGAAGCTCTACCTATTCCTCCAAAAAAGCCTAATGGAATCGAAACAACTAAAGCACAGGGACAGGAGATAACCAGAAAGACCAGTGCTCTGTAAAACCAGTCACTAAAAGCGGCACCTGCCATAAATAATGGAGGTAAAACTGCTATAGCTAATGCTGCATAAACAACTGCTGGTGTATAATAACGTGCAAATTTTGTAATAAATTTTTCAGTTGCTGCTTTTTTACTACTGGCATTTTCCACCAAGGCAAGAATTCTGGCAACTGTTGACTGACTATATTCTCTATTTACCTTTACTGTCAATAAGCCGGACTTATTAACCATACCACTTAAAATATCATCTCCACTTTCAATTTTACGTGGAACTGATTCCCCTGTAATGGCAGAACTATCTACCATGGTACTACCTTCAATTACTTCTCCATCAAGTGGTACTCTTTCCCCCGGTTTTATAATTATTGTATCACCAACCTGTACTTTATCAGGTGCAACCTTTTTCGTATCATTACCTATTTTTAAATTAGCATAATCAGGCCTAATATCCATTAGACTGGCTATAGAACGGCGGGAACTATCCACAGCTTTTTTTTGAAACATCTCACCTACCATATAAAATAACATAACTGCCACAGCCTCAGGAAATTCCTGTATTGCAAAAGCGCCCATTGTGGCAATTACCATTAAAAAGTTCTCATCAAAAATCTGACCTCTTTTAATATTTTTAAAGGCTGCTGTTAGTACCGGTCCCCCAATAAGAATATAACTTATACCAAATAACGTCCATTTTAAATATACTGATAGCTGTGGAGCATCAATATTTAATAGTGGAGACTCAAATATTATTAATGCAAGTACAAAAGTTATAAAGCCAGGTATAAAACGCTGTTTAAGATAACTTTCCTCTTTATTTCCAGCATTATCTTCAGAGCTTTTTTCCTTTAATCCTTCACTTCCCTCAAAATCTCTTTCACTACCTATTAAGTCTAAAGCAACTCCTGTATCTTTTCTATAGCCTGTTTTTTTTACAATTAATCCTGGTTCAATTCTATCTGCCATTCCCTGCAAATCCTTTTGTAAGGAATTGACCTGACCAGCTTTCCCCTTAACTGTAATGACACTTGTAGCAAAATTCAACTCCGCTTCTTTTACTTCTGGTAAATCATTTACTGCTTCTTCGATTTTGGCAGCACAGCTTGAACATGACAAACCTTCAAAAATATATTTTGCTTTATCGCTTGTATTATTACTTAGTACCGCTGTTTTTGCTGTTTTTGACATCATCTCTTCCTCCCTATAACTGAAGTATGTAGCATTACTTCATTTGATTATTTGAATAATTGTTCATATGTTATTATATTAATTACTTCTACTTTTGTCAAATATAAATATCATAAAAAGTTTTAGATAAAATGTATCTAATCCTATAATTTGTACATTATATAATATGATTGTAAAACAAAAAGGTTATGTTAATTTTTTTATACAAATCATAATATAAAACATAATGGGAAAAACTAACATAAAAAAGAGGATGGTATAAAATTAAAGATAAAGTAATTCTTAAAACAACTAATTTATCAAAAAAGTTCGGGAAAAATTGGGCAGTAACCGATCTTAATTTGACTATTAATCAGGGAGATATTTATGGTTTTTTAGGTCCCAATGGTGCAGGAAAAAGTACTACCATTAGAATGATTACCGGCCTTATATCTCCAACTTCCGGAGAAATTTTTTTATCAGAACAAATCACTATTCCAATTTACTTATTATTATCATGAAACTGGCCTTGTTCATCTGGAAACAAAAGATTTCATTCTTCTACCAACCGAACCATTAAAAACCCTGCAGCCTGATTTTTTAAAACTGGCTAAGTACCAGCTTCAACTTGAAAAAAAGAAAAAAACATCAAATCAAACCATCTGCCTTTTTCATATGATTCATGCTGAAAAAGCTGAAAAATATCATATAAAAATGTGGATTAATATTACAGAGCAAACAATTGAAGCAGCTGAAATTTTTTTGCTGTCCCATCATTGGAAGAGGAATTTTCTCTTAATATTAAATACCAGCAGATTAATGGATACTCTCTGCCGGTACAAATAGAAGGAGTTATAGCTATTCCTAAAAAATTTAGTAGAAAAGGAAAAATCTAGAGTTTTGATAAAGGTTATCTTAATATGAAACTTAAAAATTATAGAATAAATCAACAATTACCACCAGAAATTATGAAAAAGTTAAAGTAAACAAACACCTGAGCTAGACGGTGAAAAACAAAAAAGGTATAGTTAATTTATGCCAGTATGTTTTTAATTCATCCATAAATTTACCACAGATGGTGAACACTGTCCCGGATATATTTATCATAAATGGCTTTAACTTTTTCCATTAGTTCCTGGGATAGTTCTGGCTTTTCTGAAGCTTCTGCATTATCCCTTACCTGCCAGGGTTTTTTGCCTCCTGGAATGACACAACTTACAGCATTATTCATAAGTATCCATTTCAGGGCAAACTGTGCCATAGTCATATTACTCGGTTTTATTTCTTTCAATTCTTCTACAGCTTTCAGGCCGAGTTCATAATCTACTCCAGAAAATGTTTCTCCTTTATCAAAAGCTTCTCCCTGTCTATTAAAACTTCTATGGTCATCATCTTCAAACTCAGTATCTTTTGACATTTTTCCAGTTAAAAGACCACTGGCCAGCGGCACCCGACAGATAATACCCACATTATTATCGGCAGCTTTTGCCAGAAACTCATCATCAGGCTTAAGTCTAAACATATTGTATATAATTTGAACCGTTGCCACATTTTCATATTCAATAGCTTTTTTAGCTTCTGCAACCTTTTCTACACTTACTCCATAATGAGCAATTTTACCCTGTTTAACCATATCTTCAAGAGCCTCAAATACCTCTTCCTTATAATATACATCTGTTGGTGGACAGTGTAACTGCAGTAAGTCCAGCCTTTCTACATCGAGATTTTTAAGACTTCTATTTACAAACTTATTCAGATTTTCTTTATTATAACCTTCAGCTGTATGTGGATCCAACCTTCTACCGGCCTTGGTAGCTATGTATATCTTATCTTTGGTACTCTTTCTTAATTTAGATAATAATTTTTCACTCCTACCATCACCATAAACATCAGCAGTATCAAAAAAATTAATACCCTGGGCAATAGCCTCTTCCAGTGCTTTCAAACTGGTGTCATCTTCAACAGAACCCCAGGAACCACCAATAGCCCAACTTCCAAACGATACTTCTGAAACCTTATAACCGGTTTTACCTAATACTCTATACTTCATATCTATCCCTCCTAATATTATATAGTAAATACCAAATTTATCTGACGCCTATAATAATTATATATTTTTATATATCTCATTTCAAATTATAAACAAATTTTACTGCTTTTAATCATTTCTAATTATACCAGGTATGGTGCCACTACAGCTTCAGGAAAAATTTGATTAATTGTATTGCTGATAGTTCTCCCCTGGTGTTATTCTAAAATTTATAACAACACTGGCTTTCTGTGGCAATACATTTGGAGCTAGACTTCCTTTGCAAAATCAAACTACTATTTGCTATCTCTAAATAGTTTTCCATCTAGATTCCTCCCCATAATTATAAATTTTTACAGCATTTCTTTATTGACACTTTCTAATATATCACCAGCACTACCATATAAAGTCAGGTCAAAAAGTCTCTCCTTCCTCAGTTTTTCCTTATTAACCAATACCTTTCTTCCTCTGGAAAGAAAAGGCAGCTCAGAAGCAGGTACAACCTCCAGGCTTGTACCAACCACTATCACCAGGTCTGCTTTTTGACATAATGCAAAAGCTTTGTTCAACTGCTCTTTTGGTAACTGGTCACCAAAAAGAACAATATCAGGCCTTAATTTTCCCTGGCAGGATTGACATTTTTTCCTTTCAAAAAAATCCTTAATTTGAGCTGGCTTACCGCAGTCCATACAGCTAGCTTTCTGCATAGTACCGTGTAATTCTATAACATTCTGACTGCCGGCTTGTTGGTGAAGACCATCTATGTTTTGTGTAATTACCGCATCCAGCAGTCCTTTTGCTTCCCACTTTGAAAAAACTCTATGTGCTTTATTAGGTTTACAGTTATCATATTTTCCAAACAAAGTTTTACAAAAATTATGAAATCTATCATATTCATTTTCCAGTGTACTAACATAAAATGCATTTTGCTTCTGGTATATACCATTTTCACTACGAAAATCTGGAATACCTGATTCTGTTGATACTCCTGCCCCGGTTAAGACAACTGCTGAATCTGCTTCATTTATCCATGAAACCAGTGTTTTTACGTTTTTTATCCTATCACCCATTATATCAACTCCTTTTATATCATATTATTGCCATATATAAACTTATACCAAACATAAGTATTAAATAAATATTATATACCCACTAAATTATGATTCCAACAAGTAATAAAAAAATATCCCTTAATAATAAAAACCTGCAGAAATAAAATATATTTTTTCTGCAGGCTTAATATATTACTTATTTTAGTTTCTTATTTAATTTATGTACAATTATATATTTTTCAAAACCTACTATTCCACTTTAGCTCCACAGTTTACACAAAATTTATTACCTTCTTCCAGTGGAGCTCCACATTCACTACATCTATTTATATCTTCTTCATCTTCAGCTACTGCTGCTTCTTTTTTACCCTGTTCTTCAGCAGATTCTGATTTTGTTTCCCGATCCTTAAAAATAGTATCTACTATAGTATCTGAACTATCAATAGCAATTGTGGAAATCTTATAAACAGGATATACTGCTAGACCAACAAAAATTAGTTGGTATAACCAGCCTAGGTCAACTTCAGCCAGGAAGGGGTGGATAACTCCTTCTAATGCAAAATAACCTATTAAGATAATAAATATAAATATTATATTTTCAAACAAAGTTGCTGCTCCTTCAAATCCGGGAAAAAGATCTTTTACTATAGGTTTGCTTTGCTTGTAAAATCTAAATACTAACACACCAACTAAACATAATATAACTACTGAAAGTATGCTGGCAATAGTAATATCATAATCACTGAAAACCTCTGTCTCCATCGCAGACAGATTAACTACAATTGCCCTGAATACCAGTAAAATAACTAATCCTATTATAGTAGAAATGAAATTTTTAATTAATATTTTTAAATCTGCTTTTTTATCAACCATAGTTAATAACCTCCTTTTTTCTTAAAAAATATATTAATGTTGTTTCAACTCAGGCCAACCTAAAGTTCCTTCAAAATCAAGCATTATAGTATCTCCATCACGATCTAAAGAACCCATAGAGGCTTCTAAATTGCGAATCATAGGTTCAAACATTTGATGATAATTACTAATTTCAATCTTCATTTGATTAATTTTAGAATCATCAATATACTGCTGATTCATATCGATATCAGCTACAAGATCTGCATCCATTAGTGAACTATCCAAGTTAGAATCAAATACTTCTAACTTGTTATCTTTCATATTATAATTCAATGTTAATTCATTAAGTTCTATTTTTGATATATCAGGATCCTGTACTCCAAACTGCCATCTTAACATTTCCTGAAAATCATTTTTAGCAGTTCCGGCAAACTCGATATCAAAACCATTTATTGCTAAACTATATTCTCCTTCCGGCATAGATGGTTGAGAATAATAACCATGTTGTTGTATATTTATAACACCATCACTTTTGGAATCCAGTTCTATGCTGTCAAGAGTAAATTTACCATAGTCACTGGCATTTCCCCAGCTTAAATCACTTACAGAAAGGTTAAAATCACTACCAATCTGGTAATTAACCAATTCTGCATCATACATGTTATTTCCACTATACTTCATACTATAACTGGTATCTAGATCAACTACAGAGTTGGTAACTTTAATATCCTCCATTTTAAGTAGTTTGTTTTTACTATCATGTTGGAAACAGAAACTAATTTCATCATATTCAGTAAAAGTATTAATAATGTTTATCATATCCTGATCATACATTGATGCAAATTCTGGAGAACTGAATTTAGCACCCTTAACAGAAACATCAAATTTCTGGTCTTTATCAAATAATATATTAGGATCCCTTTCAATCTCAGCACCCAGGTAACCATCAAAGTCTACTGAAACATCATCAAAGCTTAAATCAAAAGTTTCTCCCCAGTAAGATTCATATGCCATATAAGGTTTTTTTAAAACAAAAGAAAAAGTGTCAATTTCCTCTAGTGTTTCTCCATCAAGAATCTTTTTAATATTATCATAACTGGTTGTTGTAGACAATTCATCTATCTTGAAGGAAACATCCTCATATGAATCTTTCGTTGCTAATGATACATCTGAAATAGTGACTTTACGTAATAGTGGATTGACCTTAACATCATCATAATCCATTGAGACATCAGTATATTCATCACTTTCTATTTTTTGTATCTGCTCAGAAAGTACAGTCTCAACATCATCTTTCATCTGATTACCTAAATATGTATTTACAATTAAACCTACAATTAACAAAACTGCAACAATTCCTGCAAATATAAGACTATATTTTTTCCACCCAGAAGAACTTTTTTTATTTTCTTCATTAGATTCAGGACTCAAATTCTTACCACAATTACTACAAAATTTCTCATCTCCTTTCACTTCATTTCCACACTCTGGACAAAACGGCATAAATTTTCCTCCCTCTTTAATATAAACTTTTTTATAACCTCATTATAATTATTAATCATTAAATTAATAAATCCTGCTATTTTTTAGAAAAATGTGCTTTTATGCACTATTCCTCAAATAAGACTCTTTCATAAATAAGCATTATTTCATAATTAGTATTTGTTTAACCTATTTTTAACCTGTATTTTTTTGTCTTTCAATTTTTGATTGAGTTTATTGCTCTGATACCTATAATTAAAATAAGTAAAAGACATTCCAACAATTTCAGCTCCTGCTGCCAGAAGCAAAACACCCATAAATTCTTTTACCCCCATTAGCATTGAAGCGACAATTGTACCTATCAGAATAATTATAAAAACACCAATAAAACTAAAGATAATATTTGTGGGAAAGTATTCATCCATTAGATAAAATATAAACTCTGCTATAGCACTTATACCCATTCCAATTCCAGCAATTTTAAGAAAATCAATGGTTATCTCAAAACCATATGCTTTTATTGTCATATAAACTGCTCCAATAAATATTGCAATTACAGCTGAAATAAACATATTAAAAATAGAACTTTCTTTTATAAAAATATATTTGTTATCTTTCATTTCTATTACACCTCAAATTCCTAAAAAAGACTTGAAGCTTTTACTATAACTTCTCGTCACCACTATTTCTTTGACCAATTCATCAAACTTCAGTAACATTTTTCCTTTAAAATAAGGAGATATTTGTGCTACATTTAATATATTAACAATATAAGATCTACTAACCCGGACAAAAATTGCCTGATCAAGTATTTTCTCAAGTTGATACAACTTTTCTTTAATTTCATAATACTCCCCATCAATAGTAACACAATAAACATAATTTCCATCTGCTTCAAAATAAGCTATATTGTCATAAAATATAAATTCATAATTCTCTTCACATTTACCAGTTATACCCCTAAGTTTTGCAGACTTTAGATTTATTCTATCCAGAAAATCTATCAATTTTGTTAAATCTTCCAGTTCAAAAACAATAAATAAGCCTTCTCTGTCTGGATACTCTATTCCTCTTTCAATAAATATGATATCTGCCGATTCATCTAAACTAAAACCTTTTCTTAATAAAAGTTTTTTAACTGTTTTCTCAACTACCCCGGAACAAATTAAAGCTACTTCCATAATAAACTCACCTTTTTGTCTGTTATATTAAACCTCTTTTTTTCTAATTCTGTTATCACCGTCTTTTTTCCTTCATATATAGCAAATTTTTTTCTGATATACAGTTAAAAACTCAGAAACCAATATATATCAAAGATCCTGTTCATATAAATGTTAACCCTCTTGTAAATATTAACCCTCTTATGTTTCCTTCAAACTCCATCTTTCACATCTCCCGCCAAGATAACCAACTATTTTTCCCTGTTCAACAAATTTAACTATTTCACATTTATTAGCACATTTATTACAGATAAATGAATTGGTACTAAAATCAGACTGACATATCTCCCCTATCGTTTTCATACTGCTCTTTTTTTTACTACTTCTCTTTACTATTAAAGCTGCTCCATAAGCCCCCATTACTTTATAATAGTCCGGAACTATAACTTCACACTTAAGATATTTTTCAAATGCTTTCTTAATCCCTGTATTTGCTGCTACTCCTCCCTGGAAAAAAATTGGTTCAGATATTTCCTTTCCTTTACCAACATCATTTAGATAATTAGCTGCCATCGCCTGACATAATCCCTGTATTATATCTTCAATCTTATATCCTACCTGCTGCTTGAAAATAATATCACTTTCAGCAAATACAGTGCATCTTCCTGATATAACAACTTCCTGGGTCGATTTTCTGGCAAGTTCCCCTAATTTATTTACTGGTATTTCCAGCCTGCCTGCAACCTGGTCTAAAAAAGCCCCTGTCCCAGCAGCACACATAGTGTTCATAGCAAAATCAACAGGAACACCATTTTCTAATAGAATTATTTTCGAATCTTCGCCTCCAATTTCCAATATAGTCCGTATATCAGGTCTTAATTTGAGAGCTGCAGCTGCATGAGTTGTGATTTCATTTTTTTCTATATCTGCATTTAACAAAGCTGCAGCCATTTTTCTACCACTACCTGTAGTACAGCATCCTTTAATTTTATAATTTTTCAAATAAGAGACTATTTTTTTAATACCTGATTTGAGTGATTCAATTACCCGTCCACGTGTTCTGCTATAATCTGTATAAATTATCTCTTCATTTTCATCTATTAATACAATCTTTAATGTTACTGAACCAACATCAATCCCCATATAAATTTTATCACACATACTTATTCCTCCTTTATTATGTTAGGAAGTTCCTTACTTAGCTAACTTTTTAATATAGATTTCATGATATAATTAATATACAAAACACTTAAACAGAGTAACATTTTACTTATCTAACCGGAATTTCTTTTATTTTTAAAAGGTCAATAAAGGCCTCCAGCCTATTTTCAATACCGGTCTCATTAAATTTGTCACCTATAGATATTGATAATAATGGCATGCTTTCTTCTTTACACATATTTTTAAGTATAGGTTTTACTGCAGTCTGTGGAAGACAGCCAAAAGCATAGATGTGAATTAAACCATCAAAGCCTTCCTGGATAAACTCAGCTGCATGAGCACAGGTAAATATTTCAGTTCCTGAAGGAGCAGGATGCAGATAATCTCCACATAATTTTTTCAGATAATCAAAACCATCCCTGCCTTTAGGTGGATTATCATAACGAGAAATTTTTGTTATATTTTTAAATCCACTTCTCCACTCCATCTTAATATTTTCTTTATAACCAATATCTTTTATTTTTACCATAATCGAATCCAGTTCACTCAAAATATGCTCTCCTCCAATCAGACCGACCTTGAGTCCAGAATTTACCCTGTTTTCTTTATGTATCTTTTTAATTTCATGTTTAAATTGTAAACCTATCCAGAATAACCTGAGCGGATTATTTGTACTATCAATTTTTTTAAGATATTTTTGTTCCAGTTTTCTAACATTGTCAATAATTTCTACACCTGCTCTAATTTTTAGCGATTCTTTTTCAACCATATCAATTATTTCTAATTTCATAAAAAAGATAAAATAAGCATAATTATGCTTAATTCTATTTATATTTGGAAAATGCTTTTTTAGATTAGCATAAGACTCTCCAGTACTATTCCCACCTATTCTGGTAATTTTAAGATCAGGATACTCTTTCTTAAAAAAAGATTTAAGAAAATTACCGGTTTCAGCACACCGGCAGGCTTCAATTCCCTTAGAAGAAATATAAATAAAGTTTCTTTCTCCGTTCTCTATTTGTTTTATTATTTCCCCAATTACTACTTTACCTGAAAAACACATAAAGTCCGGGCAGCGTTGAACACCCTTTTTAATAAGACTGGTTGATACTTCCTGCGGCTGAATTAGTTCATGTCCCAGAACTGATAATAAGCCCCGTAAAGCTATATGGTTATTTCCCCATGAAAAACTAAAATATCTCATCTACTTAACCTCCAGTTTCATTGTTTTAACAAATTGTATGAGACTCACTTTTTATATGTCAGTTTTCAATAATACACTGGAACAGGATGCTGACTCTTTCCTTTTCAACTGAATAATATCTAGAAAAGCTTCTACTCTGGTTATCAATCCAGCCTGCCCCTGGGCCTCATCTATTACCAATTTTATAAAGGGTTTACTAAGTACTTGATTTTTTACAGTTAACTCAATACTGCAATCAGGCCCACAATTAAAGGGAATCAAATATATAATGCCATTAATCTTATCATCCTCATTCATCCTGGTAATTGTTTTAATTACTTTTCCGGTCTGAGTAAAATGAGCCGCCTTTTCTACCCGGTTAAAGTTATAACTTTTTTCAGTAATCATCCTACAGCCCATCTTTCTTAAAGTCTGTTTCAGATTATTATTAATCCATTTATCTTCAACTACATAACTTCTCCCTGCCAGGCCAATAGTTAAGTTTGATTTATTTTCATATATTTGCCCTTCATTTTTATATTCAGACAATTCTTTAAGCCTGGTTAAAGCCTGTTCAACCTTATTCCAGCTGTATCCAAGCTTTTCCCCTATTTCATAAAATCCTCCTTCCATTAATTCATTATTTTGATAATAAAATGTTCCTGTCAAAATAGAATTTTTGGGTGATATTCCTGAATTTCTGATAATATCATAACTGCGGATTTGATTAAAACATAAAAATGAGTCTTGACTTTTATTACCTATTATCACAGGAAGAAATATTTTTGATATCCCCATTTCTTTTAAATAAACAGTATGCCCGGCCAGTACTTTAAGCGGCAGGCATAATTCATCAATCATATTATCTTTACCATACTTAAAAATAGAATCATTTGTAACAGGTGAAATAACAGTTTCTATACCTAATAAATTAAAAAACTTAATAAAATGTCCTGAATATTGATAATAAAATATTGATCGGGGAATTCCAATTTTCATTAAATCACTCCTTTGTTTTATGCAGTTAAACAATGGTTTTAAATATCTACTTTAATTGTAATTATGTAATTAATTTATTTCTATAGTTTATTGGTGAATCGGTAAAAAATGCTGGTGAACTGCACTATTTTTATTTGTTTTCGTACAAATACGCATATAAAAAATTAGCAATGGTAAAAATAAGACCAACTAAACCAATGAAATACTTTTTATTTGATGAAACCATACCACCATACATAGGAGGAGTAAATATGTCCGATTTTAAAAAAATATCAACAATGGTCATCATCTTTATAATCCTTTCACTTATAAGTACAGGATGTGGTAAGCAAGATGCAGATAATGATAAAAATAACAATAATTATATTCAGATAAAAGGTTCTGACACCATTGTCAATTTATCACAGATGTGGGCTGAAGATTATATGAGCCAGAAGGAAAATATAAACATCTCGGTTACTGGAGGCGGCTCCGGTACGGGAATTGCAGCTTTAACCAATCAAAATGTAGATATTGCCAATTCTTCCAGAGCAATAAAAGAAGAAGAACTAAAGCGTGCCCAGGATAATGAAATCGAACCAGTAGAATTAGTAGTAGCACTGGATGGATTATCTGTTATCACAAATACAGATAACAACCTTCAGGAACTTACCCTGCAGCAGATAGCTGAGATATTTAAAGGAAATATTACCAACTGGCAGGAAGTAGGTGGTACAGACCGGGAAATCACAACCTATGGACGTCAAAGCAACTCCGGTACTTTTGTATATTTCCAGGATACTGTACTCAAAGGTGATTACACTGCTGACATGAAAAGAATGAATGGTAATGCACAGATTGTAGAAGCAGTAAAAAATGATAAAAGTGCTGTAGGATATGTTGGGATTGGTTATGTAGTAAAAGGCGAAAAAGTCATAGACGGCCTTAATCTCTTAAATATAGCCCGGGACGATGAATCTCCAGCTGCCAGTCCTTTAAAAGAAGACAATGTAAAAACCGGTGCATATCCACTGGCCAGACCCCTTTATCAATATACTAATGGAAAACCAGAAGGTAAAATACTTGATTTTATTAAATATGAAATGGATAATAAAGGACAGGATTTAGCGATTAAAGAAGGTTTTTATCCAATTAGTTCTGAATACAGGAAAAAAAATAATAAATATCTGAAGTAGATATTCTTAAATGAAAGGAGTGGTATTTCTGGCTAAAAACAGCAGTTACTCAACTCTAAAAGGAAGAATAATAAAATATTTTTTTATGATTAACGGCCTGTTTGTAATTGCTATCCTGGCAGGTATATTTTATCTACTATTAACAGAAAGTTTACCATCCTTCACAGAAATAAGTTTGAAAGAATTTTTCACCACTGCTATCTGGCGGCCTACAGGTTATCAAGCCCAAAATTTTGGAATATTATCACTGGTTGTCAGTACAATTATGGTAACTATAGGAGCATTATTTTTTTCCATTCCACTTGGTATAACCTGTGCGGCTTATTTATCAGAAATCGCCTCCAACAGGGTACGTGAAGTACTCAAACCTGTTATTGAAATACTGGCCGGGATACCTTCAGTGGTAATAGGTTTTATTGGAATAGTTCTACTCGGCCCCCTGATTGCAGACTTTTTTAATTTACCAAATGGCTTAAATGCAGTTAATGGTTCCCTTCTTTTAGGCATTATGGCATTACCTACAATTATCAGTATATCTGAAGATGCCATCAGTTCAGTACCTACTGAATACAGAAATGCTTCTCTGGCCCTGGGAGCTAATGAATGGCAAACATTGATAAAAGTCACTATACCGGGAGCCTTATCTGGTATCATCGCCTCTGTTATGCTGGGCATGGGCCGGGCTATTGGTGAAACAATGGCTGTCCTGATGGCAACCGGAAATGCACCAGCTTTTCCAGAAAGTTTTTTTTCATCAGTAAGAACAATGACAGCCACTATTGCTGTAGAATTGGGCGAAGTAGCCTATAATACAACACATTACTATACTTTATTTGCCATCGGCCTAGTTCTTTTTATCATGACTTTTTTTGTAAATCTTATCGCAGATATTGTCCTTCATAAATATGAGGAGACTTAAAACATGAAAAAAAACAAAATAGCTAAGCTAATTGGTTATACTATATTTAGATTTTCAGCTCTCATAGTACTATTTATAATAGGTGTTATCCTTTTTGATATAATCAGTAAAGGTATCAATGTTATCGACTGGCAGTTTCTATCACAGGTTCCTCGGAAGGGAATGACAGAGGGAGGTATTTTCCCCGCTATTGTTGGAACATTTTTTGTAACAATAATTACTGCTGCTTTTGCTGTGCCTCTGGGTATTTTTGCAGCTATCTATCTTAACGAATATGCCAGACAGGGTAAATTAACCAGATTAATCAGAATGTCTATTAGAAATCTGGCAGGTGTACCTTCGATAGTTTATGGTTTGTTCGGCCTGGCCTTATTTGTCCAAATTCTAAACTTTGGAACCTCTATTCTTTCTGCCGGTTTAACCCTGGGGCTAATGACCCTGCCGGTTACTATAACGGCAAGTGAAGAAGCACTAAAAACAGTGCCTGATGACTATAGACATGGAGCACTGGCCTTAGGTGTTAGTAAATGGCATGCCATAAAAACAAATGTACTTCCTTATGCAGTACCGGGTATGTTAACCGGAACTATACTGGGGCTGGCCAGAGCTGCCGGTGAAACTGCCCCTATTCTTTTTACCGGTGCCGCTTTTTATCTACCGTTTTTACCAAAATCAGTTTCCAGCCAATTTATGGCTTTACCATACCACCTTTACATAATGTCAACTCAGCATCATGATATAGAGAAGGTTCGACCTCTGGCTTATGGAACAGCACTTGTCTTAATAACACTTGTATTATCAATGAACCTTATTGCCATATTTTTAAGATATTACCTGCGTAAAAAATATAAAAAATAAAGGAATAGATTACATGACTGACACGGTTATAGAAGTAAATAATCTGGATTTTTATTATGATAATTTTCAGGCTTTATATGATATTACAATACAGATACCTGAAAATAAAACCACTGCCCTGATAGGCCCTTCTGGATGTGGTAAATCAACTTTTTTAAGAACTTTAAACCGTATGAATGACCTTATTGAAAAGACACACATCAATGGGCAAATAAACATAAAAAACAAAAATATATATAAAGAAAATGTTGACGTAGTCGAATTACGCAAACAGGTTGGGATGGTCTTTCAACACCCCAATCCTTTTCCTAAATCAATATATGATAATATAGCCTACGGTCCTAGAGCACATGGTATCAAAGATAAAGATAAACTAAATCATATTGTAGAAGAAAGTTTAAAAGATGCAGCACTCTGGTCAGAAGTTAAAGACAAACTCGATGCCTCTGCCCTGGGTATCTCCGGTGGTCAAAAACAGAGATTATGTATAGCCAGGGCTCTAGCAGTCAATCCTTCAATATTACTAATGGATGAGCCTACTTCAGCACTGGATCCCATTGCAACAGCCAAAATTGAGGATCTTATCGATGAACTTAAAAAAAACTATACAATAATAATTGTAACACATAGCATGCAGCAGGCAGCCCGGGTATCAGACTTTACCGCCTTTTTCTATATGGGAAAATTAATAGAGTATAACCCTACTGAAAAACTATTCAGCCAGCCAGATAAACAAAAAACAGAAGACTATATTACTGGACGTTTTGGATGATTTTCAATTAACTTCTATTAAGCTGCTCTTTTTTTATCTTTTATACTCCTCTTTCTTTGTTTTTATGAACTGTAGTAGTTTTAAAGTCCATTTTTAAAAAATAATTGAAAAAATCTAAAATTACTATTGTAATCCTCCTGAAAATATGTTATTGTATAATTAATTAATATTTATGCATATTTATTATATTTTGCTAAGTGCATAAACATTGAAAGGAGGAAGTTATTATTAAAGTAAAATTAGTTCTGGAAGATGGTTTTACATTAACAGGTAGAACATTCGCTGGTAGTGGTGAAGTCAAGGGAGAAGTTGTTTTTAATACAAGCATGACAGGATATCAGGAGATAATTACAGATCCTTCCTACAAAGGTCAAATAGTAACTATGACCTACCCCCTGATTGGAAATTACGGTATAAATATTCATGATAATGAATCAAAAAAACCTCAGGTGGAAGCCTTTATAGTACGTGAATATTGTGAATATCCGCATAACTGGCAGTCTGAAGAATCATTGAAAGATTATCTTGAAAAAAACAATGTTATGGGTATTGAGGGAATAGATACCAGGGCCCTAACCCGACATATCAGGCAGGATGGAGCAATGAAAGGTATTATTTCTACAATAGATGATGATATAAATAGTTTAAAAGATAAAGCAAATGATTATCCCGGCCTGATCGGAAGAGACATGGTTCAGTATGTAAGCTGTGATAAAGAATATCAATGGAATGATAAAGGCAAATATCATGTGGTGGCTGTTGATTTTGGTATAAAACATAGTATCCTGAATATGCTGGAGGAAAGCGGCTGTCTGGTAACAGTTGTTCCGGCAAATACTTGCGCAGAAAAGATCCTTGCTAAAAAACCAGATGGTATTTTTCTTTCCAACGGCCCTGGTGATCCTGCCGGAGTACCATATGCTGTTGAAGAAGTGAAAAAATTACTGGGTAAAAAACCTATTTTTGGTATATGTTTTGGGCAGCAGATACTGGGGCAGGCCCTGGGGCTTTCCACATATAAATTGAAATTTGGCCATAGAGGAGGCAATCATCCTGTAAAAAACCTGGAAACAGGCCATGTAGAAATATCAACACAAAATCACGGTTTCTGTGTAAAAATACCGGATAAAAAAGAACGCAAACAAATAGGTGGTTATATTAAAAACCTTGAAATTACACACATTAATTTAAATGATGATACATTAGAAGGTTTTAAACATTCAGATTTAAAATGTTTTTCAATACAGTACCACCCTGAAGCTGCACCAGGACCTCACGATTCCCGTTATCTTTTTCAGGATTTTGTGAAATTAATGTCCTGATATTATTAAACTCTTGAATATTTATGCAGCATATTATAATTTTTTTAATTTCCTGATATGTTTGGATTAATTTTGGACAAAAATCAGAACAATTTTTATGTTACGATAGTCAAACTTAAAAAGGAGTGATTTTATGCCAAAAAGAACTGATATAGAAAAGATACTTATAATCGGTTCTGGCCCTATTGTTATAGGTCAGGCCTGTGAATTTGATTATTCAGGCTCTCAAGCCTGTAAAGCACTTAAGCAGGAAGGATATACTATTGTTTTAATAAATAGCAACCCGGCTACTATCATGACAGATCCTGAAATGGCTGACAAAACATATGTAGAACCGATTGAAGCAAATGTTATAGAAAAAATAATTGCTAAAGAAAAACCTGATGCTCTTCTTCCCACACTGGGAGGACAGACCGGCCTTAATGTAGCTTCAACCTTACATCAAAATGGTGTATTAGAGAAATACAGCGTAGAGCTAATTGGAGCTAACTTTGATGCAATTCAAAAGACAGAGGATCGCGAGCTGTTTAAAGACGTTATGTCAGAAATAGGTGTTGGCGTTCTGGAAAGTACCCATGTGGACACTGTAGATGCAGCAGTTGACTTTGCTAATGAAGTAGGCTATCCACTTATTATCAGACCTTCTTTTACACTGGGAGGCTCAGGCGGCGGTATTGCCTACAATATAGATGAGCTAAAAGAAATAGCCGGTAATGGAATTTCTCAAAGTCCCAGTAATCAAATACTTGTTGAAGAATCGGTAATCGGCTGGAAAGAATATGAACTTGAACTTATGAGAGATAAAAATGACAATGTAGTAATTGTCTGTTCTATTGAAAACCTGGACCCCATGGGTGTACATACTGGTGATAGTATAACTGTAGCACCGGTTCAGACTCTTTCTGATAAAGAATATCAGGCCATGAGGGATGAAGCACTGAAAATAATACGTGAAGTAGGGGTTGAAACAGGTGGTTCAAATATTCAATTTGCTGTAAATCCTGACAATGGGCGCCGGGTTGTTGTGGAAATGAATCCACGGGTATCACGCTCTTCTGCTCTGGCCTCCAAAGCAACTGGATTTGCTATAGCCAAAATAGCTGCCAAACTTGCAGTCGGCTATACCCTCGATGAACTACCTAACGAAATAACTTATGAAACTCCGGCCTGCTTTGAACCAGCAATTGATTATTGTGTAACCAAAATACCGCGCTGGGATTTTGATAAATTTAATAAGGTCGATGATACCCTGACAACCCAGATGAAAGCTGTTGGTGAAGTTATGGGAATAGGCAGGACATTTAAAGAATCTTTGCAAAAAGCATTAAGGTCTCTGGAAGAAGGCAGGCACGGCTGGGGTGCAGATGGCAAAGACGTCTACAGTTATGATAAATTAACATCTCTGTCATCAGCAGGTAGTGATTCGGCTGATAAAAAAGAAATAATTGATGAGATAAAATCAAAACTTATCATTCCCAATAACCAGAGGATATTTTATCTGCGTTATGCCTTAATCCTGGGCATGAATATAGATACACTTTATCAATATACAAAGATTGATAAATGGTTCCTTTATAATTTAAAACAAATTCTGGATATGGAAATTAAATTAAGAGAAAGTAAAATCTCAACTGATAAGTTGAAATCATCAAATACTAACTCAGACTCAGCAGGTAATACTGCTCCAGCAATTGCATCTATAGATAAAGATCTGTTATATCAGGCCAAACAATACGGGTTCTCTGATAAACAGCTTGCCTTTATTTTTGATATAGGTGAGAAAGAATTTCGAAAATATAGAAATGAGAAATCAGTAGAAGCAGTCTTCAAGCTGGTTGATACCTGTGCTGGAGAATTCAAAGCCTATACTCCTTATTATTATTCAACATATGAAGTTGAAGATGAAAGTAGACAATCAGATAAAAGCAAAGTTATGATATTAGGAGGTGGCCCCAATCGTATCGGCCAGGGGATAGAATTTGACTACTGCTGTGTTCAGGCTGCCTATGCTCTTAAAGAAGAAGATAAAGAAGTAATTATGGTCAACTGTAACCCGGAAACAGTCAGTACAGACTATGATACATCTGACAAACTTTATTTTGAACCTATTACCTTAGAAGATGTACTAAACATCTGTAAAAAGGAAAATCCAGATGGAGTTATCCTGCAGTTTGGTGGACAGACACCACTCAAACTGGCCTTTGCCCTTGAAAAAGAAGGTATCAATATTTTAGGAACCTCACCTGAAAGCATTGACCTCTCAGAAGACAGAGAAAAATTTTCGGATATACTTAAAGAACTCGACCTGAAACAACCGCCAAATGGAATTGGATATTCCTATCAGGAAGCCAAAAAAATAGCTGATAATATTGGTTATCCCGTTCTGGTCAGGCCTTCTTATGTTCTGGGCGGCCGGGCTATGGAAGTAGTCTATGACAATAAATCACTTAAAGATTATATTAATAGAGCTGTTGATGTATCTCCTGAACACCCAATATTAATTGATAAATTTCTGGATGGAGCTACTGAGGTTGATGTAGATGCAGTTGCTGATGGTGAAAATTGTATTATCGGAGGAGTTATGGAACATATCGAAATGGCCGGTGTTCACTCAGGTGATAGTGCCTGTGCTCTACCTCCCTACAGCCTGTCAGATGATATTATTGACAAAATAAAAAAACAGACCAGTAAGCTTGCGCAAAAGCTAAATGTTGTTGGTTTAATAAATATTCAATTTGCTGTTAAAGATAGTCAAATTTATATCCTGGAAGTAAACCCCAGAGCTTCCCGGACTATTCCATTTGTTAGTAAGACAATAGGTAATTCTCTGGCTAAACTCGCCACAAAAGTTATGCTAGGAGAAAAATTAACAGCCCTTGATATAGATGAATACCAAAATACTGAATATATTGCTGTAAAAGAAGCTGTTTTTCCCTTTATCAAATTTCCAGGGGTAGATATTATCCTGGGGCCTGAAATGAAATCTACCGGTGAAGTAATGGGCATTGATGATAACTTTGGAATAGCTTTTGCTAAAGCCCAGATGGGTGCTGATGCTTCACTACCACTTTCCGGTAATGTTTTACTGACAGTGAATGACCGTCATAAAGATGATGCATTGCCTATCGCCAGAAGATTTGAAAAGCAGGGTTTTTCTCTAATTGGTACAAAAGGAACTGCCGAGTACCTACAGAAAAATGGGCTGGAAGTAGATACAGTCTGTAAAATTGGCAAAGGACGTCCAGATATCATTGATTATATGAAAAATGATGATGTCCAATTTTTAATTAATAGTCCTGAAGGTAAAGGAGCAATACAGGATGAAATTAAAATGAGGCGCCAGGCTTTACTTAAAAATATACCACTGGCTACTACCATGCAGGGGGCTCAGGCAGCTATAGAAGGTATTGAACAATTACGGGCCAACAAACTGGATGTCAAGTCACTACAGGAATATCATGTAGAAAAACAAGGAAAACATGTAGGTAAGTAAGTAAAATTGCTGTTTTATATTAAAATTATTCTCACTTAAATTATAGATTTAAAAAAATCAGGTTAATCCATAATCAAGGATAACCTGATTTTTTTATTAATAAAATTTGACTCAAAAATTATATAGTGATATAATTATCACATAAGGTGATGTTTTTATCACATTTTCTGAATAAAAATGTTAATTTAGGAGGGTCTATAATGACTAGAAATAATCGTTTAAAATTTCTGGGGATTTTAGGTTTTATTGGTTTTACTGGATTTCAATATTTTCAAAGCCATAACACTACGGCCTTATCTTATTTTGCTTTTTTCGGCTTTTTTTCATTTTTCTGGATCAGCCGGATATCCAGTGAAATGGCAGATGAACGCTATCTGGAAAATGTACGAAAAGCAAAAGCCTTTACATTTCAAGTTGCCATCGGGGAATTAATAATTTTATACTTAACAGCACCACTTAATTTTATAACTAAAGAAATTTTGACAGCTGCTCTTGCTTTATCTTTTGCCTCACTAATCATAATTTACTCCATCGCTTTTTACAGATATGAGAAGGGATAAAATATTATGGCAAAATTTAAATGTAATTTGAAAAAATACAGGCAGCTAGCTGACTTAACACAAAAAGAATTAGCAAAAAAAGTTAATGTAAGAAGAGAAACTATAGTACGCCTGGAAGCAGAAAAATATAATCCGTCACTAAAATTGGCAATTGATATATCACGAGTTGTAAATACACCTATTGAAGATATTTTTGATTATAAATAATGATTTTCTATTGCTTATCTTCCTCTTCTTTGATAGTACTTATACCGAGAAATTTATAAATTGTACAGTATCTGGCCAGACCGGTAATAATAAGAATAACACCAAGTAAACCAATATACCTATTATCCCCTTCAAGAAGAAACAGGAAACTCAAAAAGATTACTCCCAGTATAATTCTGATAATTCTATCTGTTTTTCCTACATTTTGCATATATGGTTCCCCCTATTATAGATTTAATCTGTTGTAATTCATATACTCCTTGGATAATATTTGTTATCAATATTATAGCATATCAAGATTAAAATAGGGTATTTTTTTTACATACTCCTATTATTTCAAACTTTCATCTAAAGAACCATCAGGCAGCATCCAGTCTGGATGATATTCACCACGTTCTTCCATCTTATACCTAACACACTTTGACCAATCACCTTTACAGTAATTTTTAATCCATTTTTTATTGATCATACCTTTTTCATAAAACCTTTTCATAGGACAAACAGGAAA
Source organism: Halothermotrichaceae bacterium (assembly GCA_048623215.1). Classification (GTDB taxonomy): domain Bacteria; phylum Bacillota; class Halanaerobiia; order Halanaerobiales; family DTU029; genus JBMCBT01. Next base: position 2,585 of record JBMCBT010000015.1, on the reverse strand, counting down.
CCATTTGCAGGCCATATTAATTCCCCCATCTGCAACATATATCTGCTAAAACTCATGTAAAGTAAGCATAGTTTGATATTTTTATTATTAGCATTTACCTAATATGAATACTATTTAAAATTAATACTTGAATAGTTCACTTCTCCTTCATCATTAACAAATTGTTCATCAGCATGAATATATTTTACTTTCCCAACAAACATCTCATGTGAACCATTTTTAATTGAATCTACTACTTCACACTCTATATTTACAGGAAAATCTGTTAGAACAGGAGCATCAACCTCAACTCCATCTGTAACATTTAGACTTAATGCTGCCAGTTTGTCTTCATCTCTTCCACTATGACTGCCCAGATAATTAAATTCTTTTTCATTCTCTTTTGATACCAGATTAACTACAAAAATCCCTGTTTCTTTTACCATATGGTAGGAATACCTATCGGGAACAATACCGACCATAACCATAGGCGGATCAAAGCTGCAGTTACAGGCATAAGCTACTGCCAGAGCATTATCCTCTCCATCAGCAGCCCGACAGGAAACCACAACATTTGGTGATGGCTGTAAACATGATTTAAATTTTTTCACTTCTTTTTTCAAAATATTTTCCTCCAATTTCATTTGTGATATGTTTAAATATTTATTATTACTCACATAATTAGTTCATAAACACTAAACACTACAATAATTTACTGATAATTTAAACATTTTATATACTAGAAAAATTTTGAGTTACTCTCATTCATAATTAATTATGAATGAGAGTAACTCTTTAGCTATATTATTGTCTGCAATTAGAAAGTATTTACCGGTAGATAATCATATTATCTTCAACACAGTAAAGTTCTATCTACGTCCACGGCCGCGTCCACCAGCTCTTCTGAAACTGCCGCCACCTTTTCTACCATTTCCTGCACCTCTACGGTAAGCTAAATATCTACGGGGTCTAACATTGTTGTTTGCTGCGGCATTGCCGCTTCCATCAGCACAATTACCTAAACCTCTACCTGTCATTGGGCCTTCACCCTGAGGTCCTGTTCTATCTCCTGCTGGCATACTATCATCTCCTTTCTTTTTGAGCATATGCTCATTACACTTATAATATACCACTTATTTAATATTTTATCAAGGGATAAAGCATATTTTTTTAAATTTTATCATAAAATATTCTGTTTTTTACAGATAAAGACTAACTTTTCACTGAAAAACACTTAAGCTTAGAACTGACGTATATAGTATTTACTATTTTCATATTCTACTTCAAACAATTTTTTGTCAAATACAAGCCTGTCGATATCACTCCAGCTTCCCTCACATTTATTGATAAGTTCATCAACAGCTTCCTCTTTTAAGGGATGAACTGCAGAAATACTTAAAACATCTTCTACAATATCTCCAGTACTGGCAAATTCATTACCTTCATAGCCAATCAAATACTCTACTTTAATATTTGCCCTTTTAAATATATTAAATGCAAGGTTAATAAATTCGGGTGATGGAGAAACTGCATACCCTTCAGCCGGAGGCCTTGTTGGTATACTTAAATAAGATATTTCAGGTGCTAATTTTTTAACAAATTGACTAATCTGTTCAATTTCATTTTTTTTATCATTCATATCTTTAAGTAACATGGTTTCAGTTGCAAGAATACCCTGATATTCTCCGGCAAATTCTATCATACCTTCTTGAATACGATTCAAGTCAAGCTGACCATAGGGACGATTTATTTTTTTCCAGGTAGAGCCAACTACAGAATCACATTTTAAAGAAATCCAATCAGCCTTTTGTAAGTCATTTTTCACTTTGTCTTTCCACAATAAAGAGGCATTAGTAATTACAGCAATCTTTACTCCATAATCCTTAAATGTATCAATTAATTCCCCTAATTCAAAAGCAAGAGTAGGTTCACCATCTGCTACAAACGTCAGATAGTCAATCTTTTCACCTCTTGTCCTTAACACTTTTATTTTATGTTTGACTTTATCTTTAATCAATTTTAGTTTTTTAATTTCAATGGGCTCAATCTGCATATTTTGGGTTACCCCTAATTGACAATATATACATGAATAACTACAATATTTTGGAGGAATAATACTTACTCCCAGACTTTTTCCCAGTCTTCTTGAAGGTACTGGACCAAATATATGCATATTTTCAACACCCTTTCTTTAAGCAAATGTATATTTTTTCTTGTTTATTAAATTATAACATTCACAAATGTTTTTATCAAATTTTTTGAATATTTTTATTTTTCCTAAACACCAACCAAACTTTATAATAATCCTGAATTAATATCCTTCATAAACAATTCTGCATTACCTGAACTTAAGCTTGCCGTTCTTATCAACCAATACACCGATATAATATTTATTTTGTTTATCTCCACTGAAGACCTGTATTTCATAACTAAAAACAATTTCTCCATTATAAGCATATTCAATTTTAACATCTTTAAATTTCACCTTAAGGCCGCCATTTTTTCCTACATATCTTAGCAGCATATTATACCAGTACGGTTTATTTTCATTAAAATATTCTTCTACTTTATTTTTTTCACCATTCTCAATATTTTGCAGAACTTCT
>JBMCBT010000014.1:0-32547 GCA_048623215.1 Halothermotrichaceae bacterium | reverse complement strand
TGGTGGGAGATACAAAAATATTGATAAACTTCTCAACTTTACTCATAAAAGTCACTCCTTTTGCTTGGGTAAGTTCCTAAATTTTTTTCATAATTAGTATGTAAAGAGGCACTTAAAACACAAATATGCCTGGTTTCTAATTACAAATAATCATTTAAGGTTTAGATAACTGATATCTTTCATTAGAGAAATATATGTAAAAGCCGCCTGCTGATAGGGCGGCTCTTATTGTTTTCAATTAATACAAACGGCCATTATGAACTTCAAAACTCCAGTTCTTACCATTATTGTTATCCCAATTATCTGCATTATCATGAAAACAAAAATAAAACCTTTTATCTGTGTCTACAGCACAATCTGTCTTCCATAATCCCCCTTCATTATGCATCTTGACATCTAAAATATTATCCCATTTGTTATTTAAGCCAAAACCGGCATGTAGATATATTTCCTGAGCACCAGCTTTAGACAGCAGACCATCATATTTGATTTCTACTCTTTCACCTGCAGTTATGGGGGTTGGATTGACGTTGATTCCATTATCATGGTTCATAAAATATTTCCCTCCATTTTTATTATACTATTTATTATTATTAGTTAAAAAGAGCTTCTTATACACAATATAAAATAACAAAATCATACATATGGTTATAACAAAAATAATAGCTATAAGCAGGGTAATATTACTTTCACTAGCACTGGCTATTCTAACAGGGTATATAACGGCATAATCATCATTATAGTTTGATAGTACTTCTGTCTGTTTCCGGGAAGAGGGTAAAATAATATCAATTACCCGGGGAGCTGCAGTTTTAATTCCCGGGTCAAAAAAATTCCAGTTGCTTTTCTCTGATTCAATAACTCTATAATTATCAGGCCCAAACGGATCAAAGCTACCTACTACAATATAAATATAGGCATCAATTAAATTACCGATTTCGTCTTTGCTAACTGTAACATATATCTTATTATCTTCTACTTCTACCAGTGCCTCTTCAAGGTCATAAGGATTTTTTTTCATCTCTAGGGCATCCTCTGACTTATATTTGTCTTCAGGTCTATATAAACGTATCCACCAGCCGCTGATATCAAGCAATAAATCCCAGGGATGTCTTGAATCAAATCTAACATTAGCGCCATCATCAAAAACTCTGGTCGCCCCGCCCTTTCTGTTGTCAATATATAATTGTATTAACGGTAGGCTAAAGCCAAACTGACTCTGCCAGGGGTCAGGCAGTTTTTTAAATGTGAAAATAAATTTATAATTAATACTACTTTGTTCAATTTCAAATTTTGTTATATCAAAGAGCTGGTTATCATTAAATACTTCATTTTCAGGATAAAGATAAGAACCCGGTCCATAATCATCACCTTCAGCATCATCAATAGAAAAAAACAAGTTATCTTCTCCAGCTTCAGCTGTATATGACATAATAAATATAAATAATAAAAATACTATAAAAATTGTTGTTTTCTTCATGGAATACCTCCATTTACTCCCGATTTCTCAATAAATCATTTACTTTTGCAGAAAAATCACGGGCTGCATTATATCCCATAGACTTCATTCTAGAATTCATTGCAGCAATTTCAAGTACCATTGCCAGATTTCTTCCCGGTTTAACCGGTAATATCACTTCTGGTATTTTTACATTCATTATTTCGTCATACCTACTATCAATTCCCAATCTTTCATACATTTTATCTTCCTGCCAGAATTCCAGGCTGGCTATTAAATTTATTACTGAAGAATCTTTAACAGCACCAGCTCCAAATAAAGTCCTTACATTAATAATACCTATGCCTCTTATCTCTAAAAAATGCCTGGATACCTCTGGTGCATATCCTATTAATTCTCTTTCTCCTATTTTTTTAACTTTGATAATATCATCTGCTACCAGCCGATGTCCCCTTTTTACCAGCTGGATAGCGGTTTCACTTTTACCTATTCCACTTTTACCGCTAATTAAAACTCCGACTCCATATATATCAACTAAAACACCGTGAATTGATTTCTCAGGTGCCAGTGATTCCTCTAAATAATTAGTAAGCATACTTAAAAAATGTGTTGTAGAATTTGAAGTCTGCAGTAATGGTATTTCTTTTTTACCTGCTTCTTCGATTAATATTTCCGGTACCTGAAGGTTTCTGGTAATTATTACACAGGATAAGTCATAGCTGAAAAACTTTTTTATTCTTCTATTTAAAGTTTTTTCATCAAGTTCTTTTAAAAATGATATTTCTGTCCTCCCTAAAAGCTGAACTCTCTCCTGAGTAAAATGATTCCAGAAACCAGCTAACTCAACTCCCGGTCTTTTTATATCACTAACAGTAATATATTTATCCTCAGCATTTCCAGCTAAAATAGTTAGTGAAAACTTTTTAATTACTTTTTTGACAGAAATCATTTTTGTTTTCACGATAATAATCTATCCCCCATAGCAACAGCTACTGCTCCAATAACACCTACTTCACTTCCGAGAGCCGCCTTTTTTATCACAGCTTGACTATATGTACTTTCAAAGGCGTATTTCTTAATATTTTTAAACATCTCATCTGCAAAAAGTTCCCAAGAATTCATAACTCCTCCACCCAGTAATATCATATCAAAATTGAATATATTGATCAGATTAGCCAATCCAATTCCCAGATAATATCCTTCCTCTCTCCAGATTTTTTGAGCTTCAAAATCACCCAGTTCTGCTGCCTGAGCAACCAGGGCACCATCAATATTGTCAGGATTACCCTTGCTTAACTCCTGAAGAATTGTACTTTTGTGCAGAACCTGTCTGCCTTTTCGTGCAACAGCAGTTCCTGAAGCAAAAGTCTCCAAACAGCCAGGATTACCACAGCCGCAGGTTGGACCATCAGGTTTTATAATCATATGCCCGACTTCACCTGCAGTATCACTTGAGCCGTGATATATTTTTTTATTGACAATTATACCACCACCAATACCAGTACTTACAGTCATATACAGCATATTATTAGCTTCCTTACCAGCACCAAACCATTTTTCTCCCAATGCGGCTGCATTGGCATCATTTTCTAATAGTACTGGTATTCCAGTTTTATCTTCTAATATTTTAACTATTTTTATATTCACCCAGTTTTCTAGATTAGGAGCAGTATAAATTATTCCTTCATCTATATTTAATGGACCTGGGCTACCAACTCCTATCCTTCTAACACTTGATCTATCAATATCAGCATCTTTAATTACAATATTTATAGATTCTACAATATTTTCAAATACTTTGTCAATACCCCTGTTAGATTCGGTTAGAAGTTTTATCTTAGCTAATACTTTCCCGGTTTCGTCAGCCAGAGCTGTATATATTTTTGTACCTCCCAGGTCAACTCCAATATAGTATTCCGACATTCTTAATCTTCCTCCTGTTCCATCTCATATTTTTTTAAAGTATAGCTTGTCCCATTTAATACTAGTAATACTATCGAGCCAAAATATAAAGCGGGTATAGGAAGAACCAGAATTGTCGCTAACACTGTATAAAGAATAAAAAATATACCTAAGCCAATGGCGAAAATAATATTATCAAAAGTTAATAAAAATGACCTTTTTATAATAGTTCTTAAGCTTTCTTCTTCCTGCATTACAAGTAATGGCCAGAAATATAACTGCATTAATGAAAAGAAAACAAATACATAAAACATTAATAAGGCAATAATTAAAAATATTATATTTCCTCCTGATTTTGAAAAGAAATACCAGAGATCAAAAACCAGGACTACATATATTACCGTAGTAAATAAAAAAGCAAGTACTCCACGCTTAAAATACCTTTTTATTCCCCTAAAAAACTTTTTAAAGGAAAAACTTTCCCTATTCTGCAGTCCCCATATCATCTTAATTGCTGAAAGTAAAACAGGGCCAGAAATAATTAGTATATAGGGTATAGCAGCTAAAGTTATCCAACTTACAGGATAACTTAAAAGCAGTGGAATAATTAATATAAACATTATCAAACTTAAAAATACTATACGAAATAAGTACTCATAGAGTTGAACAAAAGTATCCTTGATTACATTTAATAAAATCAAATTTAATACCCTCCTTAAGAAGTTCTTATCCAAATTATTATACTATATTTTAAGTTTTTTTTCAATGAGGAGAGGTATTAACTAAAAATTGGTTTCTCACTGCGTATTGTTGATGATGTTTGTCCGCAATTGCTATTTTATCAACTATATTTATTAGTTTTGCAAAGTTCTTTTCCGGGTCTTTTTTTATGTAATTTAGTGCAATTTTCACTAGCTTTTCTGCAGCAAACTTCTTTGCAAAATCAAAATTGGTACCCATAAAAGTATCCCCCTGTGGTTTTTATACAACCTTTTTAATAATATGTATTATTAAATACAGGGAGATATGTAATTTTATTTTGTTTTTATATGGGACAGTTAATTCAATATTAATTAGTAATGAAATACCACTTACTAAATTAGTAAGTATTTCATTACTTAGTATCACTATACTTCCCGGACAGCTTATAAACCTTTTCCTTAATTTCTTCTAACCTGGCATCATTATCTATATTATTAATTGTTTTATAAATATATTCTGCAATTAGCTTCATATCATCTTCCTTCATGCCTCTTGTTGTTACAGCAGGGGTACCAATTCTAATACCACTGGTCACAAATGGACTTCTTTGTTCAAATGGTATAGTATTTTTATTAACTGTTATTCCGACTTTATCAAGTGCTGCTTCAGCTGCTTTACCGGTCACATCAACACTGTTTAAATCTACCAGCATCATATGATTATCAGTACCACCAGAAACCATTCTCAGCCCATAACTACTTAACTCATCTGCTAAAACTGCTGCATTATCTATAATTTGCTGCTGATATTTCTTGAATTCATCACTTAAAGCTTCTTTAAAAGCTACTGCTTTAGCAGCTATAATATGCATTAACGGCCCTCCCTGGAGTCCGGGGAAAATAGCCTTATCTATCTTTTTAGCATATTCACCCTTACAGATAATCATACCACCTCTTGTTCCCCTTAAGGTTTTATGAGTTGTAGTTGTTACAAAATCAGCAACAGGGACTGGACTGGGGTGGAGCCCGGCAGCAACTAAACCAGCTATATGTGCCATATCAACCATTAACATAGCACCAACCTTGTCTGCTATTTCCCTAAACTTCTTAAAATCAATAATACGTGGGTATGCACTGGCACCGGCAACTATTAAGTCTGGTTTATGTTCCTCAGCCAGTTTTTCAACCTGCTCAAAGTCAATAACCTCTTCATCTTTAGTTACACCATAATGAACAAAATTATAATACTTTCCGGACATATTAACTGGACTACCGTGGGTAAGGTGGCCACCATGGGTTAGGTCCATACCCATAATAGTCCCTCCTTTAGGTACAAAAGCAAAATAAACAGCCTGATTGGCCTGTGAACCAGAATGAGGCTGAACATTTATATGTTCTGCACCAAATATTTCTTTAGCTCTTTTTATCGCCAGCTCTTCAGCCTTATCTACTATTTCACAACCTCCATAATATCTTTTATGGGGATAGCCTTCAGCATATTTATTGGTTAAACAGGAACCAGCCGCTTCCATAACTGCCTGGCTTACAAAATTTTCCGAAGCTATAAGTTCAATATTTTTATGCTGCCTCAGGTTTTCTTCCTCAATTATTGCTTTTATTTCTGGATCAACTTTTTCCAAATAACTCAAAATTAACCAACTCCCTTTTATTATTTAATAATGTAAATATTAAAAAATTATATATGTAACACCTTTACTCAAGTATATATTCGCTAAATAAGAATAAATTCCTGCAAATTTTTAAGTTATACAATTAATCAACAGTCTTATTATTATAAGCTTCTTTTATAATTAATTTGAAAATTAGTTATAATATTTTATTACTCAGATAAATCAAGATTTTTAATAATATCTTTTAAAACTGCAGCTGCTTCTTTAAATCCTTTTGCTTCATTTTCTGCTAATTCGAAGTTCAGTACTTTTTCTATACCTCCTGCACCAACAATACTGGGCAAACTAAGAGCAACATCTTTTAATCCATATTCACCTGAAAGAATAGTAGAAACAGTTAAAATACTATTTTCGTCTCTAAATATACTTTCAACTATTCTGGCAACTGCCAGACCTACAGCATAATAAGTGGCATCTTTTTTCTCTATTATCTCATAGGCTGCATTTTTAACTTTTTTACCCATATCATTTTTAAACTGTGTATTACCACATTTATTACCACAAATAATACAATAGTTTTCAAAGGTAACTCCAGCAATATTGGTTCTACTCCATGCTGCTACTTCATGGTCACCATGTTCACCAATGATGTAAGCATGAACATTTTTGGGACTAATATTACAGTGTTCACTTAATAAATATTTAAAACGAGAAGTATCAAGCACAGTACCTGAACCCATTACCTGGCTGGCCGGCAGCCCGGATATTTTATGAGTGACATATGTTAAGATATCTACCGGGTTGGTAACAACCAGTAAAATGGCATCAGTTGTATATTCAGTTATTCTGGGAATAATATCCTTAAAAACTGCTGTATTTTTTTTAACAAGGTCAAGTCTGGTTTCACCTGGTTTTTGATTGGCACCTGCTGTAATTATCACCAGACGTGCATCTCTACATTCTTCATAACCTCCACTTTTTATTCTAACCGGTTTAACAAAAGAAGCACCATGATTTAAATCCATAGCCTCTCCTTCAGCCTTGTCTTTATCTAAATCTATCAGAACAACCTCCGATGCTAACCCTTTATTCATAACTGCATAGGCAGTCGTAGCACCCACATAACCTGCACCAATAATAACAACTTTATCTTTCATAATAATACCTCCTTTTGTTTTTAAGTTCATTTTTTCATAGATTTTTTATACTTCCCTGCCTTATATATAAACTTTCTTTCATGATTAACATGTAAAAAGCGCCTAAAAAAAGGATTCTTATTCATTAGTAAAATTCCCGGTAATTTTTAAGATATACATGGTAATATAATAATCAAAACTTAACCTAACAAATCTGGTCAAGTGTATTTATTAACAAACTGATTTAAGGGTAGTTTTATTGTTATATTATAACAGATTTTTTCTGACTATTTTGGTCGGGTTTTTTTGTAAAAAGAAAACCGGATAGATTCCGGTCTTCATTTAAAAGTAAGTACTTACATTATTATTCCGGGCTGATAGCATCTACCGGACAAACGGCTTCACACGCACCACAATCAATACATGTGTCAGCATCTATTACATACTGAGTATCTCCCTGGCTTATAGCTTCTACAGGACATTCTGGTTCACATGCACCACAACTAATACATTCATCAGAAATTACATAAGCCATCAAACTCACCCCCCAGTGTTCCGTTTTTTATCCACATCAATTATATAACTACAGTTATTGATTGTCAACATATTTATAATTAGGAACTGTATTGGCTCCATGTGGTAATATATATACAAAATCATCTTCTTTAACTATCTCTTCAATAAAACTATCAAGATTATCTATCTTTTTCATAAAGGTTTTAGCCGTTAGTTCACTATCCATACTGCTGTAAAGATATAATGGATGTTCTTTAGCCACACGGGCTACAGCAAATGCTTTGTGTCCGCCCAGTTCAAATACTTTTTTTATCTTTTTTTCAAGATATTCCACGGTCTCAGCTTCATCTAACCACTTTTCAAAAACTTCTTCTCCCAGTCCTTCTCTACATTCAGCTACTATTAAGATAGGGCCGCCTTTTTTGACACAATAGGAAGCATTCTCCAGAGCTTTCTGGGCCTGATACATATTTATATCTTTGGGAAAACCACCTACACTAACTACAGCCGCATCTGCCAGCTCATCAACTTCAATAACAGAACTCCGGTTGCATAATTCAACCCCTTTTTGCCAGGCTTTATAGTAATCACCAGCTACCAGGTCTATTACCTCATTTTTACTATCAACAACTACATTAGAAATAAATCTTAATCCAGCTATTTCAGCAGCTTCTAACATTGTTTCGTGAAACTGATTCCTTTCCAAATTGGCAGTTCTGGATTCCGGCAGCCTCATTAAAGAATGATGAGACTCAATTGTCTCCTTGCCGCACACTCCCGGTAGCAGTGATTTTCTTCCCCCGGAAAACCCGGCCATATAATGTGGTGCAATAACACCAACTGCACAGAGCAAATCAGCTTCCACTGCCAGGGGATTAACATAAAGCGGAATATCATTTTTTAACTGGCCAAGATATATCATCTCTTCTTTACATTTATGATTTAGCCAGTGATAATTATCAGCAATCTCTTCTCCCAGAGTCTCTGCTACTTCATCTGCTGTCATCGGCCGGTGCATACCGGTAGCTATTATTAATTTTATCTGCTCTTTTTTTATGCCTGACTCCAGTAATTCGTCCAGGATAGGTTTTAAAACAATATTATAAGGAACAGGTCTGGTAATATCATTAATAATGATAACTATCTTTTCCGGAGCTTCATTTTTTACTATTTCTGTCAGTGTTTGTGAGTCTACCGGATTACTAAAAACATCCTCTATTTTTTTATCCCATTTAACTTTATTCTTATCCTTACCTGATTCAAGTATTCTATAATTGGCCGGCTCCTTACAGGTCACCTGTTTGGTACCATACTGCAGGTTAATATTATTAGTCATTTATTATCCTACTCCCTTCTAACTTAAAAAAATGTATAATTACAGAAAATATTTTTCATGACCATCCATTCCCAGACAAAGACAGGTTTTGGATATGGCTTTTAATCAGACAAATTAAAAATCTCATGTAAAATTTCACTGACTCCCTCCTGGTCATGATGAGGTGCAGTCATATCTGCTTCCTTTTTGACTCCAGCCGGCGAATTTTCCATAGCTATCCCCAGGCCTGCCTGCTGTATCATCTCCAGGTCATTCCAATTATCGCCAATGGCTATTACCTTTTCCATTGGTATACCAAAATCATCAGCTATATTTTTTACGGCACTTCCTTTGGATACTCCCTTTGCCATAAATTCTATAAAATAATCTTTTGATTCTGTAATTTCCAGTATATCTCCATACTTATCTTTAAACTTACTCAAATATTTACGTTTTATTTCTATATCATCTGTAATAATTAGTAATTTGGTAGGCGAGCCTAAAATAAAATTCGAAACTACCCCAACCGCTTCAGCTTCTATACCGGATATACTCTGATATAGTTCACTATATTTATTTTTTTCAGCTACATATAGGTTGTCATCCAGATAAAGATTTATATGCAGTCCTTCCTCTTCTGCCTCTTTTATTATTTTTTCAGCAATTTCCTGCTCAATTGGCTTATGCAGAATTACCTTATCCTGCCCATTATCTCTGACATAGGCCCCATTATAGGTGACCATCGGCCCCTTAAGGCCTATCTGGTCTATCTTGGGTAATGCCGAGCAATACATCCTGCCAGTGGCAATAACTATCTTCAAACCCTTTCTTTCAAGCCTGTTTAAAGTCTCTATCGTTTTATCAGAAAGAGACTGGTTTTTATCAAGTAGTGTATCATCTAAATCCAGTACCAGCATTTTATAATCCATTTACAAATCACAATCCTTTTTATAAAATTATTAATACGGCCTTGTATTCTGGCGCAGGTAATCATATATTAGCCTGGCTGTTTTGGAGCTGACTCCTTTAACTTCCTTAAGTTTGCCTATATTGGCTTTTCTTATTTCTGCCAGTGAACCAAAGTGATTTAATAGTGCCTGTCTTCTTTTCGGGCCTACACCAGGTATATCATCAAGCATAGTATGAGTTAGACGTCGCGAGCGTAGTTTACGGTGATAACTTACAGCAAAACGGTGAGCCTCATCCCGGACACGCTGAATCAGATGCAGAGCCGGTGACTTACGCGGTATTATAATGGATTCGCTTTTTTCAGGCACAAAAACCTCTTCTTCCCTTTTAGCCAGTCCTATTATAAAGACATCTGAAACTCCTAATTCCCCTAAAACTTCATGGGCTACACCAAGCTGTCCTTTGCCTCCATCTATTAAAATTAAATCAGGCAATTTTTTGTTTTCATCTAACAGCCGGCTGTATCTTCTACTTACCACTTCTGCCATCATGGCAAAATCATTAGGCCCCTCTACTGTTTTTATTTTAAAGCGGCGGTAATCTTTTTTTGAAGCCTTACCATCTTTAAATACCACCATTGATGCCACAGGGTCTGTTCCCTGAATATTGGAAATATCAAAACCTTCAATATGAGTCGGCAGCTTATCCATTCCCAGATTTTCTCCCAACTGTTTAACTGCTCCTGATGTTCTACTATTTTTATATTTTCTCTTAATCAATTCTTTCTTTAAATTTTCCCGGGCATTACGGATTCCCATCTCAATTAATCTTTTTTTCTCACCTTTAATCGGTACAGTAATCTTAACCTTTTTACCTTTTCTTTGACTGAGCCAGTCAGCCAGAAGTTTTATTTCTTTGATTTTAGAGCTTAATAATATTTCATCAGGCAGCTGTGGTGCTTTATCATAATATTGAGGTAAAAATGAATCCATAATGCTATCTTCATTTTCATATTCTGAACCTTCCAGCATATAATATTCCTGACCGATTAACCGCCCATTTCTTACAATTAATATCTGTACACAGGCTTTATCTTCTTCTTTTTCATCAGTTAAAGTTAAAGCTATTACATCCTGATTAATATTTTTGCCTGACATTACTTTTTGCTGTACAGACAGTCGTTTAAGTGCTTCAATCGTATCACGCAGCCGGGCAGCTTTTTCAAAGTTTTGCTGCTGTGAAGCCTGATACATATTTTCTTCTATTTTATCAATTAACTTATCCTGATGTCCTGATAAAAATAAACAGACCTGATTAACCAATCGTCCATATTCTTCTTTGCTTACTGCTCCAATACAGGGACCCAGACATTTATCAATATAATAATTCAAACAGGGCCTGTCTTCATATTCACCTTCTTTCAGGTCTTTGCTGCAGGTCCGAAGTTGATAGATATCTTTTAAAACATTAATTGTTTTATTTAAACCTTTAACATCAGTAAATGGGCCGTAATACCTGGCTCCGTCATTCTTAACAATTCTGGTTTTAAAAATACGTGGAAAATCCTCTTCTACAGTTACTTTTATATAAGGATAAGTCTTATCATCCTTTAGACGAATATTAAATCTGGGTTGATGTTTTTTAATTAAATTTGCCTCAAGAATATATGCTTCTACCTCTGTGTCAGTTATGATATAATCAAAGTCTTTAATATGGTCTATTAAAATCCTCGTTTTATAGGTATGATTTCCCCGGCGGAAATAAGAGCGTACCCGTTTCCTGAGAGATTTAGCTTTACCTACATAAATTATCTCACCAAAATTATCTTTCATCAAATATACTCCAGGCATATCCGGTAATTGTTTTAATTGTTCTTCAATTTGTTTCATCCTGTTATTATCTTTATTGTTATCATTTATCATCTTTATCCCCATATCTATTTATAGCCAAAACCAGCCACTTTATTATATAATTGATTCCATTTATTAAATTAATTATAACAATTATTATCTTATCTCTCAATTATCACCTGGAAGCTGCTGTTATTACTTGGAACTGCAAAACTAACAATATCATTATTTTTATTATAATTTATATTTTTGTTATTGATTATAATCTTATCTACATTAAAGTTAATTATTTTAAATTTAAAAGAATTATATTTATCATTGTATTTTTGATATACCATCTCAAAGTCAATTTTCAGTAATTCATCCTTAAGTACTGTGGTGAATTTATATAAATTATACTCTCCCGCCTGATAATTAAAACTTTTACCATCATCCTGATAATGGATATATTGACCATTACCCGGATAAATATCAAGTATTAATTCATCTATATTTTTTTCTCCAACAAACTGCTGAACTGGATAATTGGGAATAATGCTGCCGGCCTTTATATAAATAGGACAGGTATCTAGTGGAGCTTCTCTTATTATATAACGGCCGCCTTCTATCTGCTCTTTAGTCCAGTAATCAAACCATTCTCCTTCAGGCAGGTATAAAGACCTGGCTTTCTGTCCCTGCTGTATTACTGGAGCTACCATTATCTTTTCTCCAAACATAAACTGGTCATTAATCTCATAGGTTGTCTCATCATCCTGGTAATGCATAAGCAGAGGTCTCATAACCGGTTTACCGCTTTTTTCCCCTTCCCACATTAAATCATATAAATAGGGAAGAAGTTTATATCTTAAATTTATATATTTTCTGCAGATATTTTCTGTTTTTTCATCAAAAGCCCAGGGCTCCTGTTCACGTGTATACATATTGGAATGGTTTCTAAATAGTGGAGTAAAACATCCAACCTGTATCCAGCGGGACATCAATTCAGCAGTACAGTCAAAGCTAAATCCACCTACATCAGTACCGGCAAAAGCAAAACCACTTAATCCCAGGTTCATCAGCATGGGTAAAGACATCCGCAGGTGTTCCCAGAAACTCTGATTATCACCTGTCCAGACTGTAGAATATTTCTGTGTTCCGGCATAACAGGCCCGTGTAATTACAAAGGGCCTTTTATTATTGTGCTTTTTGAGTCCCATATAGGTTGATTTTGACATTAAGTGACCATATACATTATGAATTTCACTATGGTCTGTTGGATGGCCATCATTTTTAAACTGAACATCATCCGGTAATGGGCCGTTAAAACTTGCCGGTTCATTCATATCATTCCATATTCCTGAAATACCATTTTCCAATAAAATTTGATGGTTTTCACCCCACCACTTCCTGACCTGGTTATCGGAAAAATCCGGAAAAACTGTATCTCCCGGCCAGACCTCATTGACATAAGGTATTCCATCTGTATCAGTGGCAAAAAAATCATTTTTTAAACCCTGGTCATAAATACTGTAGCCTTTATCCTTCTTAACACCGGGGTCAATAATAGTTACTACTTTAAAACCCTGTTTGTTAAAATCATCAATCGTTTTAGTGAAATCCGGAAACTTATCTTCATCCCAGGTAAATACCCGATAACCATCCATATATTCGATATCCAGATAGAGAGCATCACAGGGTATTTCTTTTTTTCTAAAATTATCTGCAATCTGTTTTACCCATTTTTTATTATCATAACTATGACGGCACTGCTGGTAACCAAGAGTCCACAGTTGAGGTAGTGGTGTAGTACCAGTTAAAAATGTATAACCACCTACAACATCCGTAACCTCTGGACCGTAAATAAAATAATAATTCAAATTTCCATCTTCTGCACCAAAGTAATAATAATCTTTATTCTCCTTACCAAAGTCAAAATATGATTTAAAGGTGTTATCAAAAAATATACCATAAGCCTGTCTATTGCTAATACTAATAAAGAAAGGAATTGATTTATACAGTGTTTCAAAACTTTCCACATGTGGAGTAGGATCATCGGTGTTCCACATTTTATAGCGGTATTCTCTCTTATTTAAAGGGCCGGTTTTTTCACCCAGTCCATAGAAATATTCATCACCCTGCATCTCTTTAATAACCTTTACTTCCATATTGGTAACAGCTTCTGTCAGTTTATGCCCTTCTGCTTCCATCAAATCTTTTCTGCCGCGCCTGGGAAAAGGTTCCCGCTTACCGCGGTAGTCACGACAGAGTAGATTGTTATTGTTATCATAAAAATCCACTTTAAAATCGTTATAAATCTTTATAATTAACTGCTCAGTATTAACTGTGATATTATCTTTATCTTTTCGAACTTTGAACTCACAATTATCCAGTTTCAAATCTTCAACTGCATACGAATAATTGATACTCTTATTCTTTTCAGCAAAAACTTTGATAATATCAGGTTTAATAATTTCAATAATACCTTCTTCTTTCTCAAATTTTAGAACAACTTTATTATTATGCACATTATAATCCAGTAATTCTCCAGACATTTTTGTCACTCCTATATTGATAAATTATTTCATCCAGATGGACTCCTCACAGTAATAACCTGCCTATTAGTTAAGATAATCCTTTAAAAATTTACCTGTATATGAGCCCTTCACTTTTACAATTTCTTCTGGACTACCGGCAGCTATTAATTCACCACCTTTGTCTCCCCCTTCAGGGCCCAGGTCGATAATATATCTGCCGATTTAATAACATCCATATTGTGTTCAATAACTATTACCGTATTACCACCTTCACGCAGACGGTGCAGCACTTCCAGTAGTTTCTTTACATCAGCAAAATGCAGGCCTGTAGTCGGCTCATCCAGCAAATAAACCGTCTTTCCTGTACTTCTTTTCCCCAGCTCTGTAGCAATTTTCACCCGTTGAGCTTCTCCACCTGATAGAGTAGTTGCCGGCTGTCCCAGATGTATATAACCCAGTCCTACATCATAGAGAGTCTGCAGTCTTCTTCTTAATGGTTCTATATTTTCAAAAAAGTCAAGTGCCTCCTCTACTGTCATATCCAGAACATCAGCAATAGTTTTTCCTTTATATTTAATTTCAAGAGTCTCACGGTTATATCTTCTTCCACCACAGACTTCACAGGGCACATATACATCAGGTAAAAAGTGCATTTCGATGTCTATTATCCCCTGACCGCCGCAGGCTTCACAGCGTCCACCTTTGACATTAAAACTAAACCTTCCTTTTTCATAACCACGTCTTCTGGCTTCAGGTGTCTGAGCAAAAATCTTTCTAATATAGTTAAATATTTTAGTATATGTGGCCGGATTGGAACGCGGTGTCCTGCCGATGGGTGACTGGTCTATATTGATCACTTTATCCAGGTGTTCTATTCCTTTAATCTGATCATGTTTACCCGGCCTGGGAGTTGAATCATGAAAATACTTCATTAATGCTCGCTTCAATGTCATATTTATCAGTGTACTTTTCCCTGACCCGGAGACTCCAGTGATACAGGTAAAAGTACCCAGTGGTATTTTTATATTGATATCTTTTAAATTATGCTGTTTTGCTCCCTGGATTTCAAGATATTTACCATTAGGTTCATATCTTTCCTCAGGTACTGGTATCTTTTCTTTGCCAGATAAATACTTTCCTGTTAAGGAATTTTCATTATTGATAATCTTCTCCACCGACCCTTCAGCTACAATATCTCCACCGTGTTTGCCGGCACCAGGGCCCATATCTATAATATGATCAGCAGTTTTAATAGTATCTTCATCATGTTCAACTACAACAACTGTATTCCCAATATCTCTTATATGTTCAAGAGTATTTATCAATCTATTATTATCCCGCTGATGAAGTCCAATACTTGGTTCATCAAGAATATACAAAACTCCTACCAAACCTGACCCTATTTGAGTAGCCAGCCTTATCCGCTGAGCCTCTCCACCGGAAAGAGTTCCGGCAGCACGGTCAAGTGTCAAATAATCCAGGCCGACATCTATCAAAAAGCGCAGCCGGTTTTTAATTTCTTTTAATATTTCTTCAGCAATAAGAGTAGACCTTTTATCCAGTTCCAGCTCCTGCAGAAAATCAAAAGCTTCTTTTATATTAAAGTGAGTATATTCTGATATAGATAAGCCGCCAATAGTTACAGCCAGCACCTCTGGTTTTAACCGCTCACCATTACAGTTATTACAGGGCTGTTCATCCATATAAGCCTCAAGTTTTTTACGAATATTATTTGAATCAGTTTCTTTAAAACGCCGCTTCAACCTGCTTAAAACTCCTTCAAATTTTGTTTCATGCTGGCGTGTACGGCCGTATCTATTTGTATAGGGAAATGATAAAACTCTATCAGATCCATATAAAACAATATCAACAAACTCATCATCTAACTCCCTGATTGGAGTCTCCAGGCTAAATCCATATTCCTTTGCCAGAGCTTTCAACATCTGTGCAAAATAACGGCTAGATGAGTTGCGCCAGGGAATAATACCTCCATCACTTATTGAACGCTCAGGGTCAAGAATTAATTTCGGGTCAAACTCTTTTTTAATACCTAGCCCATCACAGTTGGAACAGGCTCCATAAGGACTGTTAAAAGAAAACATCCGGGGTGATAGTTCTTCCAGACTGATACCACAGTCAGGACAGGCAAAATTTTCACTGAATAAAAGTTCTTCACCATCTATAACATCTATTATTACCAGTCCTTCAGCATGTTCAAGAGCTGTTTCTATAGAATCAGCCAGCCGTTCACGAATTCCCTCTTTAATTACCAGCCGGTCAACAACTATCTCAATATTATGTTTATAATTTTTATCAAGGTCAACTTCATCTTCATTGATTAAAATAGTTTCACCATCAACCCGTGCTCTAACAAATCCCTCTCGTCCAGCCCTGGCCAGTACTTTCTGATGTTCTCCCTTTCTCCCCCGAACAATCGGTGCCAGTATCTGTAGTTTTGTTCTTTCAGGCAGTTCCAGTACCTGATTGACTATTTCATCTACTGTCTGTGAAGTAATTTCCTGTCCGCAATGTGGGCAGTGTGGTGTTCCTATCCTGGCATATAAAAGTCTTAAATAATCATATATTTCTGTTACTGTTCCTACAGTAGAACGTGGATTTTTCGATGTAGTCTTCTGGTCAATTGATATAGCCGGCGAAAGACCTTCGATATATTCTACCTTTGGTTTTTCCATCTGTCCCAGAAACTGGCGTGCATAAGCAGACAGTGATTCAACATAACGCCTCTGCCCCTCAGCATATATTGTATCAAAAGCAAGAGATGACTTACCTGAACCGCTTAATCCGGTTATTACCACCAATTTATCTCTTGGTATCTCTACATCTATATTTTTAAGATTATGTTCCTGTGCTCCTTTAATAAATATTTTATCCTTACTCATTATTTCACCTCATATTTTCTAAAAGCTATTTTCGTTTTTAATACACGTTATATTTTCATTAAAAGTAACTAGCATTATTACATAACTTCTTATTGTTCTTCGCTTTTTTTACTCCTTTTTGCGCTTCTGTATTTCCTGTTCCAATTCGTCTATTTCATCCCGAATTTGAGCAGCAAGTTCAAATTCAAGGTCATCTGCAGCTTCTTTCATTTCATCTTCCAGTTCAATTATCAAATTCTGTATCTGGCGAATAGTCATTTCTTTTCTCTTGTCTTCATCTTTACTGACTTCATACTGGTCTTCTTCTTCACTTACTACCATTTCAATAGGCCTGACAACTTCCCTTACTGGTTTAACAATCGTTTCAGGTGTAATTCCATGTTTTTGATTAAACTCCTGTTGAATCTGCCTTCTCCTATTGGTTTCATCAATAGCAGATTTCATGGAATTAGTTATCCGGTCAGCATACATAATAACTTTACCTCTTACATTCCGGGCAGCCCGTCCAATTGTCTGAATCAGAGAGCGCTCAGAGCGTAAAAACCCTTCTTTATCGGCATCAAGAATAGCTACCAGGGATACTTCCGGCAAGTCTAAGCCTTCCCGTAATAAATTAATACCAACCAGTACATCAAATTCACCCAGGCGCAGGTCTCTGATAATCTCTGAACGTTCAATTGTATCAATATCAGAATGAAGATAACGAACTTTAATACCTGACTCAGCCAGAAACTCTGTTAAATCCTCTGACATTCTCTTGGTTAAAGTCGTAACCAGAACCCGTTCATTTCTATTAACAACAATACGAATCTCTTCCAGCAGGTCATCTATCTGCCCTTTGATAGGCCTTACTTCTACCTCAGGGTCAACCAATCCAGTAGGGCGAATAATCTGCTCCACAGTCTGCTGGCTGTGCTTTTCTTCATAAGGGCCTGGAGTAGCAGAAACATAAATTGCCTGTGGTACTAATTCTTCAAATTCTTCAAAATTAAGCGGCCTATTATCAAGTGCTGAAGGCAGTCTAAATCCATATTCAACTAATTTCTCTTTCCGGGATCTATCACCGGCATACATACCTCCTATTTGTGGAATGGTCATATGAGATTCATCTATCATTACCAGAAAATTATTATCTGGAAAATAATCAAGTAAAGTTTTCGGCCTTGAACCCGGCGCTCTACCTGCTAAATGACGGGAATAATTTTCAATACCTGAACAAAAACCCATCTGCTCCAACATTTCCAGGTCATATCTTGTCCGCTGTTCCAGGCGCTGTGCTTCAACAAGTTTGTTTTCCTTTTCCAGTTCACTGATTCTATGCTGAAGTTCTTTAGTAATTGTCTTAATAGCCCTTTTAATTTTATCTTCTGGTGTAACAAAATGGCTGGCAGGATAGATAGTAATTTCCTGATGTTCACCGAGAACTTCACCAGTAACAGTATTAATCTGGGTTATTCTATCTATTTCATCTCCAAAAAGTTCAACACGAATAGCTATGTCATCATATGCCGGAAATATTTCCAGCACATCACCATTAACCCGGAAATGGCCGCGGGAAAGATCTATATCATTCCGGTTATACTGCATTAACGTTAAATCTCTGAGAATATCTTTTCTTTCCTTTATTTGTCCAACTTCCAGCCTGCAGGATAAATCAAGATAATCTTCCGGATTACCCAGGCCGTATATGCATGACACACTGGCAACTATCAATACATCCCTTCTTTCGAAAATAGAGCTGGTTGCTGACAGGCGTAATTTATCCACTTCTTCATTAATAGATGAGTCTTTTTCTATATAGGTATCTGTCTGGGGAACATAAGCCTCAGGCTGGTAATAATCATAATAACTGACAAAATAACCAACCTTGTTTTCTGGAAAAAAATCTTTAAACTCAGCCGTTAACTGTGCAGCCAGGGTTTTATTATGAGCAATAACTATAGTCGGCTTATTTATTTTTTCTATGACTGCAGCCATAGCAAAAGTTTTGCCGGTACCGGTAGCCCCCAGTAATGTCTGATGGCGGTAGCCTTTTTTAATACCTTTAGATAATTTTTCTATTGCCTGCGGCTGATCACCTTTAGCTTCATATGGAGACTGTAATACAAATTTATTTCCATCCATTTTAACTCACCTTTATTTCTATATTTGTTATTTCTGAAAATAACTTAATCAAAATCCTCTTTGTCTGTGTACGTGTAATTATGCAAAACTCTTTTCAATAAGCTTTATTTCATAATCATATCAATAAAAAAAATAATTGTAAACCGAATGTATGTTCTCCTAATATTATAACACTAATTATTTGAATTTTAAAGTATTTTTTTGATTTTTACTACTTTATGGTATAATATGTATAAAGTATTTATAATTATTACTATTAAGAGTAATTGCTATATATTTTGTGCTTATTTTCTGAAACAACTGATAAAACTGTACAATTTACAACCGATAAAAAGGGGGCTATCTTTTGAAGTTAAAAAATGAAAACAAAATTATTCTTTTTTACCTGTTAATCGGTCTTTTCTGGATTGCATTCTCGGATAGAATAGTATCATTAATAGCCCAGAGCCATGATTTACATCTTATAATGCAGACCTATAAAGGATGGGCTTATGTCATAATTACTGCAGTTATATTTTATATAATATTACATAAAGCAATGGACAGTATGAGAAAACAAAAACAAAAATTACAGGAAAGCTATAGTCAATTAGAAGCTGATAATGAAGAATTCCAGGCACTTAACAAAGAGATTATTGAAAAAAATGATAAACTGTCTGCCCAGCAAAAACAACTCAGGGAGATAATAGACCTGGTTCCTCACCTTATTTTTGCCAAAGATGAAGATAGCAATTTTATTTTAGTTAATCAGGCTGTTGCTGACCTTTATAATACACAGCCAGAAAACATTATCCATAGTTCTCATAAAAATTCTATACATACTGAAATATCTGAGGAGGAACTTGACTTTTTTCTAAAAACTGATCAGCAAGTCCTTAATAATAATAATAAAATAAAAATTGAGGAAGAACAGATTACAGATATCGATGGTAATACCCGGATTTATCAAACAGAAAAGATTCCTTTTAATTCCTATAACTCAGACAAAAAAGCACTACTGGGAGTAGCTGTTGATATAACTAAACTTAAAGAACAGGAAAAAACAATAGAAAAATACCATAAAATGGAGCAGGAAAAACAGCAGGAAATTATACTATCTATTATACAGATGCTTGAAATTCATGATACATATACCGGGGGCCATTCTCAAAATGTAGGCAAACTTTCAAAAAAAATTGCTGAAAAGTTAGGTTTAAATGATAAAAAGATAAAGGACACTTACTGGGCAGGAATAGTTCATGATATAGGTAAAATACTCATACCAAAAAAAATTCTAAATAAAAAAGGCCAGCTTTCAGATTTTGAATATAACATAATAAAAAAACACAGCCGCTGGGGATACCAGACACTTATTAAATCAAATACTTTAAAAAAAATAGCAATTTATGTGCTTTATCATCATGAGCGCTGGGATGGAAAAGGATATCCTGAAGGTATAACCGGTGAAGAGATTCCCTTAATTTCTCAAATCATCTGTCTGGCAGATTCCTGGGATGCCATGTCATCTACAAGATCATACCGTCAGGCTTTACCACATAAAAAGGCATTAAGCGAAATTAAAAATAATAGGGGCAAACAATTTGCACCTGATATTGTTGATGCTTTTTTAGAAATTCAGTATTCTTCTTGATAAATAGGTATTTAAAAACATATAGATTTAATTATTTAAATAAGTCCATTCTAATAGCTCCAGCATATTTTGCCTTCCAGAATCTTTTATTCATACTATCAATACGTACTTTTTTATCAATTAAAACATGGATAAACCTTTTTTCATCAAGCATAACACCTGAATGGGTAATTACATCTTTATAAAGACGGAAATAAGGTATATCTAAAGGCTGTAAGTTTTTAAAATGTCCTACCTCACCACCTATCTTCTGCAAACCATTAATATAACGTTCAGGCTCAGTCTTATACCAGTCTTCAGGAATATTCCTGCCGTCATCTTTAGGCAGCTTAATTCCAAACTCTTTGAAAAATAAGTATATTAACCCCAGGCAGTCTACTCCCTGAAAATCACGACCGTTATGTTGATAAGGTATACCCAGCAACTTATCTACAACTTCTTCAGGGTCTTTCATTTTTACCACACTCCCTATATCTTTTTAATACTTATATATCATATTCAAAAAGATAGGAGTGTGACAAAAAAACCAGCCGCCAGGCCGGTTTTAGGATTAATTAATATAATCATTTTGTGGACAAACATATTATATTTTTATTCTTTTATAAGTAGCGCGCGAGCAGGGGCTGCTTCTACATTTCTTATTTTTAAGGGAGCTATAATCAATTGATATCTGCCGGAATTTATATCTTTTAAACGTAAGCCCTCAATTATCATTATTCCCCGGCTCAGTAATTTTTTATGAGTAGGATGCTCAGGCTGGCTTCTTTCAATACCCAGTGCATCAATACCAACACCTTTAACCCTCTTTTCAAGAAGATAATCAGTACCATCTTCAGCTAAATAAATAAAATTAAAATCAAAATCTTCAATAAAAGAGTTACTGGTTTTAAATAGGAGAAAATCTCCTTCACTAATCTCATGATTTTCCAGATGACTTCTTCCGATATGATTTTCAATATCTGTCAGGTCTATTACCTTACAGTCAGTTACAAACTCTTCCAGTTGATATATTTCTGTAGTTTCTCCACCTTCTATCATATGTAAAGGTGCATCTATATGAGTACCAGTATGTAAATCAAGGCACAGCCTGGTCTCATAAGCATTACCTTTATCGTGGTTACTGGTATTGATAAACTCCGGCTTCTTTTCTTTCTTATTTTTGTAGACCTGTATTTCCGGTTCAATTATCATTGAAATATCGTGAATTTTAATTCGTGAACACTCCTCTCAATTTAAACTTATCTATTTTTATTTTAGTTATTACAACATAATATTTTTAACTCAATTCCTGGCTTGTAATACTTATTAATATTTAACAGATATTATCTGTATCGATTAACCACCACTTACGGCCGTCCCTTTCCAATAATTCATCGGCAGCTTTCGGGCCGGTTGAGCCAGAAATATAATTTGGAAAATCAGGTTCAACCTTTTCCCAGGCATCTGCAATTTGATCAACAAATTGCCAGGAATGTTTGACTTCATCCCATCTTGTGAAAAGAGTCTGGTCACCCCTCAAAATGTCATAAACTAGCCTTTCATATGCTTCCGGTGAATTTACACCAATCTGACAGTTCTGACAGTAATCCATTTTAACAGGTACAATCTTCAGTTTATTTCCAGGTTTCTTGGCATTAAATTGTAAAAATACGCCTTCCCGTGGTTGTATTTTTATAACAAGTAAATTCGGCTGCAGATCAGTAAACTGCTCCAGGTATGATGGCAAAAAGTTGGATTTAAATTCTACAATAACTTCAGTCGATTTTTGCTGCAAACGCTTCCCGGTGCGAATATAAAAAGGAACTCCAGACCAGCGCAAATTATTAACATAAACCTTCATTGCTGCAAAGGTTTCTGTTGATGATTTTTCAGCAGTATTTTCCTCTTCTCTATATCCAGCTAACTGTTTACCATCAACCTTGCCCTGTCCATACTGCCCCCTTACAGCTGACCCTTTTATATTTTCTGTATCAATTTTTAAGGATTTTAATATCTTTACTTTTTCATTGCGAATTGAATCAGTATCCATATCAGCCGGTGGCTCCATTGCTGTTAGTGTTAATAACTGCAGCATATGATTTTGCACCATATCTCTTAAAGCACCTGCCTGATCATAATAACCAGCCCGGTCTCCAACACCAGCACTCTCATTTGAAATAATCTGTACATTATCTATATATTTGTGATTCCAGAGAGGCTCAAATAACAGATTGGCAAAACGTATAACCATTATATTCTGCAGCATCTCTTTACCAAGATAATGATCTATTCTATAAATATTATTTTCAGGGAAAACTTCACGTATATTATAATTTAATTCAGAAGCTGACTTCAGGTCACGACCAAAAGGTTTTTCTATAACCAGACGTGAAGGTATATTTGAGTCACCTACAATATTATGTTTATCTAACTTCTGGACAATAAGATCAAAAAATTCTGGGGCTACCGCCAGATAAAATATTTTTCGACTATTAGATGCAAGCTGTTTTTTTAATTTTTTATACCCAGCTTCCTCTTTAATATCAGTCTGCTGATATGTAATTCTTTTTCTTAATTTTTGCCAGTGTTCATCTTTTATCTGAAAACGCGAAAACTTTTTTACTGCTTTATATATTTCTTCACAATAAACATCTTCATTATCATATCTTCTGCCAATAGCAATAATATTTAAATTAGCTGGAAGTAATCCCTGTACTGTTAGATTGTAAAAAGCAGGCAGTATTTTCCTGTGAGCCAGGTCACCTGTTCCTCCAAAAATGATAAACTGATATGAATTATTCCCAATCTTATCAATATTCATTTTAACCCTCCAGTATTTATGATTCTATTAACTTTATTTTACCTCAATAACATCTATTTTACTTTATTATCTTTTTTCCCCTTCTTTATTATCATAATTAAAATCAATCGGTTAATTAATAATCTATATACTATTCTAATTTCTGACTAATCAAATTGGCTTTATTGGTGATAAGAGGTACTAAAGTATTATGTAAATAATCCATGGTTATTCGTGTAGAAGGGCCTGAAACACTAATCGTACCCAATATTCTATTTTCACGTCCCTTAATAGGAGCAGCTGCACACCTTACTCCTTTTTCTCTTTCCTCTAAATCAAGAGCATAATCCTGTTCTTTTATTTGACGAAGTTCTCTTCTCAGTTGATGATAGTTTGTTATTGTATTTTCTGTATAAGAAGTTATATCTGCAGTATCATAATATTCTTTTAACTCTTCAGATGACAAATAAGATAATAACATCTTACCTGCTCCTGTGCAGTAGGCTGGGCCTCTACTGCCAATACCGGCAAACATCCTCACCATATTAGTTGATTCTACCTGATCCAGGTAAACTACCTGGTTATCTTCAAGTACTACCAGATTACAGGTTTCATTACATTCTGCTACAATATCCTCTAGATATGGATGTACTAAACTTCTAAAGTCAAACTCCTGATTAATTATCTCAGCCATTTCATAGGCATATAATCCCAGGCAGTACTGTCCATCTTTATTCTGTTCAACATAACCAAGGTCAAGCAAAGTATTTACCATGCGGTGTACTGTACTGATATTCATATCAACTATCTCACTTAATCTACTTAAAGATATAGGTGAGCCGTTATAAACCAATTCTTCAAATATCTTCATTGCTTTTACTACAGATCTAACCCTATTATTGCGCACCATGTTATAAATTCCCCTTCCCAATATATAAAATTATTCTTTTACAATACGAAATATATATTCAAAGATTTACCCCCGTAGAGTTTATAACGAGGGTAATATCATAGGAATCTTGTCCTTTAATTTTATAGCTCTTAACTTGCTTCTTTATAATCTTCAGTTAAATAATTCTTGTTTATATACTCAATTGCTCTATCCAGTTGATTATCACCATCATAATCAGGGTTATACTCTACCTTTATATCTGGCTTTATTCCTTTTTCATGAATAAAATGCCCTGCAGGTGTGTAATACCTGCCTGTTGTCAAGCTTAAAGCAGAATCATCTGACAGGGGTACTACGTTCTGAATAACCCCTTTGCCATAAGTATTCATGCCTATTAATGTTCCTCTATTGGTGTCCTTGACTGCACCTGAAACTATTTCTGAAGCACTGGCACTTCCCTGGTTTATCAAAATTACTAATGGTAAATCAACTGCATCGATACTGCTGTTAACTTTATATTCTTCTTCTTCACCAGTACTATATTTAGCAGATACAACATTACCCTCTTTAATAAAGTTACTGGATACATTTACTGCTTCTGTTAAAACTCCTCCAGTATTATTACGCAAATCTAATATTATTGCTTCTGCTCCCTGAGCCTCGAGTTTTTTTACGGCTTCTCTGACATCATTACCTGTTTTCTGAATAAATTGTCTTACCAGTATATATCCAATTCTATTATCTTTAATTTCTGACTCAACATTTGGTAATTCAATATCTGACCTTATAATTTCATATTCTATCGGCTCTTCCTTTCCTTCCCTCTCGATAGTTATATTAACAGGAGTTCCCGGTTCGCCTCTCATTATATCAACTGCCTGACTTTGAGACATGTCTTTGGTCGGTTCATCATTGATAGCTATTATTTTATCTTTAGGTTTTAAGCCTATTTTATCACCAGGTGTATCTTTTATTGGTGATATAATTGTCAAATCAGGGGTTATTATAATACCTATCCCACCATAATGACCTTCAAATTCTATCATCATCTCTTCATATTCTTCATCAGTCATATAGGTAGAAAATTCATCTAGTGAATCAACCATTCCTTTAATGGCACCTTTCATTAGTTTATCCATATCTTGATCTTCTATATGGTAATTTTGAATATAAAATAAAACTTCATTAAAAACATCAGTCGGAGAATCCTTTTCATCTTCTGCAAAAACACTTAAACTTATTACTAAAATTAAAATAAGAACAAATAAAGTAAAGATTTTTCTTTTCATAAATTTAAACCACCTATCCCAATTCTTTTATTATATACTTCTTTAGTTCCCTATATAATATATTTCGAGAGAAAGACAGTGGTTTCCTCTTTTTATTGTCATTCTTTTTTACCAATTCTTTATATTTTATACTTCCAGAAAAGATAATAGGTAGTTATGAATACTAAAAACAAAGCAATTGTAACTATAAAAGTAATTAAAGATAAATTAAAATAATAAAAATCCAGTAACAGTATACCAATATCCTTAATAAAACTACTAAAAACATAATATAAGCCCTTTATTATTATATAAGTGAAGAAAACAGATATAGTATTGATAAAAATACCGGTATACAGTACAGGTTTTCGAATAAACTCTTTATCACATCCTAATTTTAAAATTAAATTTTTTTCATCGTCATATGATTTTAAAAACTTTTCTAAATATCTCTTATTAATATGGAAAGAATATATACAGAATAAGAGTACTGATAAAACCATAGCTATCTTTAATATATCAAAGTCCAGTCCAATTGAATTATACCAGCTATCTATAAATTCTGGCAAAATATTTATACAGACTTTTTGTTTTACATACTGTGTATTTAAACAAAAGATAAAACAACCAACTATAAAGAAATGACTTATACAGATATTGATAAAATAATATAAACTATTAAAATAATCCTGTTTTACGCTGCGTCGAGTCTCATTAAAAATAAATTTTGCCTTATCATGCATATGAACCCTTCTTCCTGCAACTATTACTATTAATATTAATTTTCCTGATATCGTTATCCATGATTATATTGTTCTTACAACTCAACAGAACAATTGTTATAGATAAATGATTCAACCTTTTAAGTAAATGATAAATACTCTGGGTATTTACTTCATCAAGCTTATAAGTAGGATTATCTAAAACAAGTACTGGAGGGTAATTAATTATAGCCTGAGCTATATTTGCTCTTAGTAACTGGTGGTCAAGTAAGTTTCCTGGTTTTTCATTTAAATATTTTTTAATATCCACAACTTCCAGTATCCGTTTAATTCTATTTTGGTGATATTTCATATCAATTTTTTTAATATGCATTATGAACTTCAAATTTTCTTCAATAGTTCTATCGGGAAGTAATATATTATCATTGAATACTATCCCTATTTTATTTCTGGGTACCTTAGTGCTGTAACTACCGCCAGACAAAAATCTAATAACACCATGAGTTGGTTTGATGGTACCATTAAGCAACTTAAAAAAAGTATCTATAGATTTTTTGCTGTCATTGTGAATATAAATAAAATCACCAGGATTTACATAGAAAGATAAGTTCTTAATTTCATTTTTAGTTACCCTATTAAATATTATCATCTTTATCCTCCTTTATATTTTAGTATATATAATTCAGGAGGTATCTATAATACAAAACCACAGGTAAATTAAACTACCTGTGGTTGATAATTCCTTTTATGAATATGTAAAAATATTATCATTAATTTACTTTAACTTATCTCCTTAAAACCTTCACCCAGTACTTCATGAACAGTTGTAATAATAACAAAAGCTTTTCTGTCAACACCATAGACCATTCTTTTTATTTTTGTCACTTCTGACCTAGTGATTATACAAAACAATACTTCCTTATCATCTCCTGTATAGCCTCCATAACCTTTCAATACAGTTACCCCTCGATCCAGATCATTAATAATATCTTTTTTTATCTGATCTGGTCTATCAGAAATAATAAACGCTGCTTTTTTAAAATCTATACCTTCCTGTACCAGGTCTATTGTTTTACTGGTAATAAAAATAGCTAAAGCAGCATAAAGAGCAACTTCTGCTGAAAAAAAGATGCCGGCCAGAAATACAACTAATCCATCCGCAATTAAAAGCCCCTGTCCTACACTAAAGCCTGTATAATGATTGATTAAACGTGCTACCATATCAGTCCCACCAGTAGTCCCTTTAGAGATAAATACCAGGCCCAAACCCAGGCCGGCCAGAACACCTCCATAAATAGTTGCCAGCAGTAAGTCCTTTGTTAAAACTGGAACAACAGGTTGAAAAATGTCGATAAAAAGAGCCAGACTAATCATACCATAAAATGTTCTTGTACCAAAAGAAACTCCAAGTATCTTAATTCCAGCCAGAATAAGTGGTAGATTTAAAATAAGAGTAGTTACACCTACCCGTATATTAAATAAATGATAAATAATAGTTGCCAGACCACTGACACCACCAGCTGCAATTTTGTTAGGAATTAAAAAAACTGTAAGGGCAAGAGCAGTTAATGCTGAACCCAGAGTAATGCCTGTATAATCCAGAATTAACTGTTTTTTTTTAAACTTCATCTTTTGCCTCCTAGCTTTTCTTTAAATACAAGATAAGCAAAGTAAGGAAGGGCTGTCATCCTGATAAACCGTCCTGGTTCCTGCAGCAGACGAAAAAACCATTCCAGATGAATTTTCTGCATCCAGAGTGGTGCCCGGTTTGCTCTGCCTGATAATACATCAAATGCTCCTCCGACAGTAATAGCCAGTTTTACATTCAAATTAGATAGATTTTTATATAAAAATTTTTCCTGAAGCGGAACACCCATACCTACAAACAGGATATCTGGTGATAGTTGATTAATTTCATTAAATACTTTTTCTTTTAATTCTTTATTTAAGTACCCATGATGATAACCACAAATTTTTATACCGGGATATAATTTTTCTGCTTTTTTTTTCGCCTCTGCTATTACCTTCTGCTCTCCTCCCAATAAATATACCTTATATTTTTTCTCTGCTGAAACAGTCAGCAATTGTTTCATTAAGTCATAACCAGCAACACGCCCCTTAAGAGGGGTATTAACGACCCGGGACGCAAGCAAAACACCTGCACCATCAGGTATAGATAAATAGGAATCATTAATGATTTTTGCCAGATGTTTATCTTTTTGAGCCATAACGATCATTTCAGAGTTAGGAGTAACTATCATATCAGCCTGACTATCAGTTTCAACTGAATCTATTGCATAATCAACAGCATTTTTAATATCCACATTATTTATTTTTATCCCCAGTATTTTTATACTATCTTTCAAGCTTTTCACCCTATCCTTGATTACTATTTATTTCGATATTTATTTTAAAACCAAGATTAATCTTACAGTCGACTGTTTAGCCATATTATTTTCTTGAATATATTTATCTAAAAATTTGTGTTATTCCAGCAGCTTCAATACCGCTTCTGCATCCTGCATAGCTTTCTGGTAAAACAACTGCCCTCTGGCCTGCAAAATACTGGAAAACTGGTTTCTGTTATCCCAGACTGTTTTGCTAATTCTATATAAGGCATCTTTATCAAAATCTTCTATAGCAACAGCCGAATTTAAAGAACAGCTGTTTAAAAATTCCCAGACCTTTGGATCATAGCTTACTGCCACTATTGGTACATTATGTAATGCTGCAAAAATGAGAGAATGAAGCCTGACTCCAATTAATAAATCCAGGCCTGCAAATAACTTTATCTTCTCTGCTGGACCATTTTTTGCTTCAAATAATTTTACCGGCCCATCAACCAGAGATACAAAACGCTTACTTACACTCATATCCTGCTGATAATGCATGGGGATAACCACCAGCTGTCCCTCAATATCTTTAACAAGCCTCTCTGCTGCTGCAGCGATTTTGCTTATATACTGATTATTGCCCCAGGGGCGAACTACAATACCAATCAAAGGCTTTTCATACTTACTTATTTTATTCTTATCATTATCGTTATTATTAACACTTGAACCAGTTAATTTGGATTTAATAACACCTGCACTTTGCTTTTCAGTAGACAATTCTTTTTTCAGGCTAAAAACTGGGTCAACAGATATATTAATGTCTTCAGCAGCTAAACCTAAACTTACTAAAAAATCATATGATTTTTTATCACGTACAGATATATAATCCATCTTTTTGGCAGTTTTTTTAACTAAAAATTTGTTTGCTTTACCACTAACCGGGCCTACTCCCTGTGCATAAAATGCAGTTTTGGTATTTAAAAGAACGGCAGTATAAGCCAGACCTGAATAATAGGGGATAGACTTCCATCCGGTAACATCCTGCAGCAAAGAGCCGCCACCACTGATAAACAGGTCAGCTTTCTTAATTTCTTTAATTATTTTTACAAAATTATTTCTATTAATTGACTCTACTTGATAGCGTGAAGAAGTCAACTCAGGACTGCTGGATAAAACGACTATATCCAGATCCTGGTTTAATTTACGAAAAGAAAAAATCATCGACAGTAATACTGCCTCATCACCAATATTATCAAAACCATAATATCCTGATATTACTATTCTAGCCACTATATTCCTCCTTTTTCCTCTGTACAAACTGTAATACCATTCTGGCTATTATATAAAAAACAATACCTACTAATAATCCCAGCCAGAATCCATGTATTACTCTTATAATGGATATAATAAAAGGTGTGTGTATATGAGAAAAAGTATTTATGATATTGATTTGTCCTATGGAAGCCAGGATAATTACCGGGTATAAATACAACTTATTTTTTATTTTATTATATAATCCTGCCCCCAGAATGAAAAAAGGATGCCCAATTAAAAACTCTTTGAAACGAGGTCGTATATATAAGAATTTCTCCAGATATGTGCGTAATATGACTTCAATATCAGGAATAGGTATAACTGGATTATTCCCCGTTCTACCTATATAAACTAAACCACCAATTCCCAGCATAAACAATAATAATAAATGTTTAATTTTAATATTTTTATCAAGAATAGTACTTATTTGCTTAAACCAATTTTCACTTTCAGTTATATTAACACTTTTAAAGTAGTAAAAACTAATAATAAGTATTGGCATAACAAATGATAATTTAACTCCGGTAAATTGATTAACTTTTACTATAAAACTAATGTCTGCTAAAGAGGCAGTTAAAAAGAAAACCCCGAGCATAGAAATAGCAACCGCTTTTAAAAACTTTAGTAAAATACTAGCTTTACCGGGCATAATTAGCTGAGTTATAACAGCAAGGCTGGGGAAAATAATACTACTGCCGAGAGCCAGAATTTTACGCAGCATATACTCTCTACCGGTTAGAAGCAGAATGACTTCTAAAACTAGTCCTGTAAATATTAAAATCCAGCCATCTTTATTCAATCTGGTGCCACTTAATATTTCAAGCAAATAGATTCCTGCTGTAAATATACCCAGGCTAATAAAAAATAAAACTAAAGTGCTATTACTAAAATCAGGATATAAATCCTGAGTTCCAATTTTATATCCCTGTGATTTTAATTGAGAACTCAATCTATTTACAAAATCTATAGTTAAGGTTTCAGGTGTCTTATTATTTTTCTCTTCAAGAAATGGCTTTAAATATAAAAGGCGGACATTTCGTTCACGAACAGCACGTAAATACCTGTCAACTATTTTTCCAATTGTATAATTTTCACGCCTGTCCATCTCTTTCTGTTGAATACTATGAACCCGTAGTAAATTTAAATCAGTTAAATAAGCTAACCTATCAGCACCCTTCTGGTTAGCAATAAATCTTTCAATCATCCCAAAAACAATATCTTCATCTTTCATTAATTCAGCTGTTTTCTGGATGTCATCATCATATCCTGTCACCTCATCACCCTGGAAAATAATATAATCCGGTGACAACTGCTCAAGGCGGGTCATAATTAGATCCTTATTTAATTGATTATTTCCTGGCCTGGGAATAACCTTTAAATCTTTACTCCAGATTAAACGAATTGAATCATTATCAAAACCATAACTTAAATTCAGATATTTATCTTTCCATTCTTTTATAAAAATCAGATTAAGTTCATTATTATTATAGTACCTAAATCCATATTCATCAGACCACTCAGGTAATACTCCCTCCATTTTTTCTCTTAAAGTATTATTAATAATTAAAAAAGCAGACTGATCATTATAATCATATTTTTCGAATTCTGGTGCAATATTACCTGTTAATTTTTTCATTTTGTTAATATCATTACCTGTATATCTTTTAATAAGACCGTTTTCAATCAAGTCATCAATTGTACTGGGGTAAATAGCAACTGCTGATAAACCGCTATCAACCAGGCGGTCAAGCATTATCTCTTTATCCTCAAGATTTGATAAAGCTTTATAATCCATTATCAATTCTACCCCATTATTATTACTCTCAGTCTTATATCTACCCCAGAGACTGTAAAAGGAAAACAAAAGTGAAATAGCTAAAATAATCAAGAAAATTTTCTTTCTACTCATTTTCTCCTACCTGCCTTTCATCACTACTATTACCACCTGTTATTTCTATCTGCTCCGTTTTTATATTAATTTGCTCTATATCAAGCGGGATTTTTAATTCCTTGAGATTAATTTTAAATCCAAGTTTATCCAGATAGCTTTTTAATAAATTCACAGGAATATTAATATCTTCTTTGAGTGATATAGTATTGGGAGAGAGTATTGATGTAGAATCATTAAGTAATGCTGATTTAGTGTTATTATATAGTAGTTTATTATCTGGACATGGAGTTAGTTTAGATTATTTGAGTAATGCTCAATTAGTTATGTTATATAGTAGTATAATTTCTGGTAATGGTGTTTATTTACCTGAAGTTTTAATGAATAATATTAGTAATGTACAGATTATGGAATAAATGGAGGGTGGTGATAAGACTACCCTTATTTTTATTGATTGGTAGGTGGTAGTAGATGGCTGATTATAATGTGTACTTTGGTGGACAATCAGATAATTATGTTCATAAGGTAGATAGTGATGGAAATAATGTATGGAAATATGATGCATCGAAGTTTGTTTATGGTGTAGCAGTTGATAGTGATGGGTATGTATATGTAGCTAATGTGGAAGAAGATGGCGAAAATGGGGTTCATAAATTAGATAGTAGTGGTAGTTTAGTATGGGCGTATACAGGGCATAACGAAGATGATACTATAGATTCAGTAGCAGTAGACAAAGATGGTAATGTGTATAGTGGAAGTAATGAT